>NZ_JBHSGT010000013.1:0-137343 GCF_042654605.1 Enterococcus eurekensis | reverse complement strand
ATTTTTTAATACCACGCTGGAAGCTCTCTAGAACCACCCGCATAGCAGGTGGTTTTCAAAACATACAACAAAAAAGGCCTACCGGAGGGGACCGGTAGGCAAGGAGTAAAAATGAAAAAGTGTTTGTTAGGGTTGTTTGTTGGTATGCTTATATATTACCGAGTAAATGTGAAGTTTTTGTGACGAAAATCTTGGAAAGTTATTAAGATATTATTTGTCAAATTAAGCGAGACAAAACTTTCCATTTACGTAACTCAAAAAAACTTCTAATGGTGTTTGGTAATTTAGTGATTTTCTAGGGATATGGTTTCTTTTGGAAACCACGGATGAGATAAATCCTTGATTGACCTGATTGAAGTCCATTTCTTTTGGTAGTCCATCTTTTCGGAGGAGTCCGTTTGAATGTTCATTTAATCCCCGTTGGGAAGGCGTTCCTGGGCCTGCGAAATAAATATCAATATCATTCGTATTACTAATACTTTTTCCAATTAGAGAATTCTTTTCCACAATCAAAAGTGATTGATTTGAAAAGAATTTTGGGTACGGATTGAAGCCATTCATTAATCGCATTTTCAATATCAACTGCCTTACGGCCTTCTGGTTTCAAGGCTATAGGGGCTTTTGAAAGTCGCTCAACGAGTGTGATGACGGAACTTTTATGGTGGATGCCGACAATCGTATCACCCTCTAAATGTCCAAATTCTTCTTCGAAAACGATATGATCTTTTTCACGTTCAGAAATATTTCTTTTGAATGCCTGTTTTCCACGTTTTTTCTTATAACAATTTAGTTTTCGTTTTCCTTGCATCGGTAAATGTAAAACATTGAATTCTCCCGTCTTAAACCGGCGATAGAGGGTACTTACTGAACAAGAGAAGGTTCGCTCTGCATGGCCAATAATGACGTCTGGGGTCCAACCTTCAGTTGATCTTTTTGCAATGTATTCTTTTTCCTCTTCAGGAAAAATGATTTCCGTTCTTCCGCAACGTCGCTTATTTTCTTTGTATTGTTCAAAGTATTCAAATGCTGTTCCACCGCGTTTGAGAAAGTTATAGACATTGTAAATTGCTTGACGTCCACGTTTCAGCTGTTTCGCAACGATAGCAATCGGAGTTTCTTGATGAAAATATGCTTCTATCATTACAAGCTCGTTTGGTGTAAGAGGGGTATAAGTCATTTATGTTCACTCTCCTTGTATGCTTTAGCGGGTATTACAATTTGAGTGTAACATAAATGGCTTTTTTATTTGTCTCGCTTAATTATACAAACGGCGAGATTTAGAAGTCGCTGCAAATCGCCAAATAATGCCACCAGCAAAACCAATTAGTGCTGGTAAGAGCCAACCCATACCAATGTCAAATAGTGGAAAGACCGTTTCACCAAAGCCAATCAAGTTTTGAGCGACGATATTATTACGAATAAAATCAGGGCTCGCATTTAATCCATCGATGATTGATGCAATTAGTGTAAAGAGCGTCGTCATTTGATAAACTCGTGGATCGTGGTTAAATAAAGGACCGAAAATGGCGAGTAAGATTAAAGTCATTGCTAATGGATAAAGAAACATTAAGACTGGAATCGAAAAAGTAATAATATTTGTTAAACCGACATTCGCGAAAGTCGCGGCCATTAAATTGACAATGGTTGCAAAAAATAAGTAGTTACCTTTTGGAAATAATTCGACAAATGTTTCAGAAAAAGCGGTTGTTAAACCAATTGCTGTTTTTAAACAAGCAGAAATAACGACTAGCGCAAGAATGATACTACCAAAGGAACCTAAATAATGTTGAGCGATTTGAGCTAAGGCGATTCCGCCATTTTCACTCAATTCAAAAGCACCCAAGCTTTTTGCCCCCATATATGAAAGCAATGTATAAATTAATCCCATTAATAAAATACTGATAGCGCCTGATTTAATGGTATCAATGGCGATGGTTTTGGGTTGAGTGACGCCACGATTTTGAATAGTTTTTACGATGATAATTCCAAAAGCTAAAGAAGCTAAGGCATCCAGTGTATTATAGCCTTCAGTAAATCCAGTAAAGAAGGCGTAGTTTTGATAAACATGTTGAACTGGAGCATCAGCTACAGCACCCAACGGTTGTAAGAAAGAAAACAAGATTAAGATACTTAATAAGACTAAGAAAAATGGATTTAAATATTTTCCAATATAATCAAATAATTTTGAGGGTTTACGTGCTAACAACCAAGTTGCTAAGAAGAAAAGAGCACTAAAAATCGCTAGGCCATTAGTCAATTGCTCTTTCGGTAAGTTTGTTGCAAAGGCGATTTCAAAAGAAGTCGTCGCCAGACGCGGTAAAGCAAAGAACGGACCAATGACTAAGTATAGTAGGATTGTAAACACAAAGGCATATTTGCGATGAACCTTGGAAGCTAAATCAAAGAGCCCTTGACTTTTTGAACTACCGATTGCAATCACGCCTAAAAAGGGCAGTCCAATTCCGGTAACTAAGAAACCTAAATTAGCCCAGAAGGTATTGGCACCAGCCATCTGACCCATATGAACGGGGAAAATTAAGTTTCCAGCTCCAAAGAAAAGGCCAAAAAGCATTGAGCCAATGGTTAAATAATCGGTGAATGTTAATTTTTTTTCCATTAATTCTCCTCATTTCAGTTTTAATTTGATATAAAAATATCAAATTAATGATTCATTAGCAATTGTTCTAGTAGATTTTTCAGTGAATTCTTATTGAACTGCTAATCGAATCTCACAATCATTCGTCTTTTGTTGTGGAACGTTAAAAAATACTAGTCAACAATCGACTAGTATTTTCGTGGTTAGCCTTCTAAAATTCGCTTTAAGAAGACTTTTGTTCGTTCTTCTTTTGGTTGTCCAAAGATGGCTTCAGGCGTTCCTTCTTCTGCGATGACACCTTTATCCATGAAAATCACGCGGTCAGAGACTTCTTTAGCGAAGCCCATTTCGTGAGTTACAATGACCATTGTTAAACCCGAGTCAGCTAAATCTTTCATTGTTTTAAGAACTTCACCAACCATTTCAGGATCGAGAGCTGAAGTTGGTTCATCGAATAACATGACTTCCGGATTCATTGATAAGGCACGCGCAATGGCCACCCGTTGTTTTTGTCCACCAGATAATTGATTAGGTTTCGCCGATTGGAATTGTCTCATCCCAACTTTTTCTAAGTTTTCTAGCGCAATTTGTTTCGCTTCTTCAGGATTACGTCTCAAAACACTAATTTGTCCAGCAGTACAGTTTTCTAAGACGTTCATATTGTTAAATAAGTTAAATGATTGGAAAACCATGCCAAGATGCGTCCGATAATTAGGTAAATTATAGCCTTTTGTTAAGACGTTTTCACCATTATATAAAATTTCACCACTTGTTGGTTTTTCTAATAAGTTGATACAGCGTAGTAAAGTCGATTTACCAGAACCTGAAGAACCAATGATTGTCAGTACTTCACCTTTATTTACAGTTAGGCCGATATCTTTTAAAACTTCATTTTCGCCGTAACTCTTTTTTAAATGATTGATTTCAATAATTTTAGACATAATGATTCTCCTATTCTTGACCTTCTGCGATTTCTTCGACCTTAATGTAAGCCGATGGACCATCCATTTTTTTCTCCATTAAACGAAGTAAACGAGTGGCAGTCAAAGTCATTACTAAGTAAATAACACCAACAATTAAGAATGTTTGGAAGAACTGATAGTTTGTTCCAGCAGCGGCAGTTCCTTGGAAGAACAAGTCGGTTACACTAATCACACTTAGGACTGCGGTATCTTTAATATTAATTACCGTTTCATTCCCGATGGCCGGTAAGATGTTGCGGATAACTTGTGGTAAGACGACTTTGCCCATCGTTTGAGAGTGGGTCATACCAATCGCTTGAGCGGCTTCAAATTGACCACGATCAACAGCGAAAATTCCACCACGTACAATTTCAGACATGTAAGCACCGGTATTAATTGAAACGATTAATAGCGCTGCGACTGTACGGTTTAAGTCAATTCCAAAAGCTAAGGCTAAACCGTAAAAGATAACCATCGCTTGTACCATCATAGGTGTACCACGGAAAACTTCAATATAAATTGTTAATAAAATATCACCTATTTTTTGGAAAAAGCGAGTCACTGGATTATCGCTAATTGGAATCGTCCGGAAGACTCCAACTAAAAGACCAATAATTGTTCCAGCAATCGTTGAAAAAATCGCGATGAATAAAGTTAAACCAGCGCCTTTTAGGAAAAGGATACCGTAATCATCAATGATTTTTTTGAAACTAGATAAAAGTGTTGTTTCTTCGCTCTTATTAGCCGAAGGTTGATTTTTAATCGCAGCATCCATCATTGCTGTACGTTCTTCAGCAGAAATACCAGCTAAAATTTGATTGACTTCTTGAACTAAAGGATCATTTTTACGCATACCAATCGCAATTTGCACATCTTCAGGATTGGTTTGGAAACCATCTTCTTCACTGAATTCAATCATTTTGAATTTATCATTGACACTAGTTGCTGTCACGCCTTCAGGACGCTCCGTTACATATCCATCAATAATCCCAGAATCAAGTGCCACACGCATTGCAGAAAAATCTTTCATTGGATCTTGATAAACGACATCAGGAATTTGTTCAACGACGGTATAATGGAAAGTATTTAATTGTCCGGTAATTTTAGCACCTGCAAAATCATTGATTGAAGTAGCATTCGCATAGGAACTATTTTGACGAGTTACGACCACTAAGTGCGACTCATAATAAGCATCGGTAAAGTCAATTTGTTGACGGCGTTCTTCAGTCGGTGACATCCCGGCAATAATCGCATCGATTTTACCGGATTCTAAGGCTGGAACTAAGCCATCCCATTGTGTTGGAACAATGACTAATTCACGACCCATTTCTTCGGCTACGCGTTTTGCAATTTCGACATCATAACCACCGGCAAATGCTCCTTTGTCTCCTGATTTTGGTACGGCGCCATTTTTGTCGCTCGTTTGGGTCCAGTTAAACGGTGCATAAGCCGTTTCCATTCCAACTCGCAATTGATTTTCCGGTGTTTTATCGTCAGCCATCACAGACGTGCTTCCAATTAAAAAGGAAGCGATGAAACTCATTAATAAAAACAGTGTCATTCTTTTTTTCATTATAATCCTCTTTTCTAAATGATTTACGAGGCTTTCACAGTAAGAGAAAGTGGGTTGAAACACAAAAAACAGCCGGATTCTAAAGTTAGAAAGCGGCTGTGGACAGACAAAAAGTAACTATCGACAAACTCCTCACATAACAATAGCGCATCTTAGTCTAAACTAAGACAGTTCGCAAGTTATTCGCTTGCGACCCAACAATTTTTAGAAAGCAGCTAAAAATTGTTTCGGCGATGTTCCCTAGTCCTGCGTCAAAGTGTTGCTTCACTCGACAGGGTTAATGAACCTCGCGACCTCTACCTGGTTGAAGGTATCTCGTATTCAATTGGTACTCATTCTAGCGCATTTTATGCAGTGTGTCAAATCGTGATGAAAATCGAGAAGCTGTATTTATCAAGAAACAAAAGAATTACTAGAAATAGTGTTTAAAAAGGATAAAATAGATTGTAAGGAGTCCTCTGTACTGGTCCGATGAAGATAGTGTGTATTGCCTAGAGTCTCAATCATCGATTGAGTATTAAAATAGATTGATCTTTGGTATTCGTCTTTTCGAAAAGGCTGACAGATAATTAGACTGTTTGTTTTTTTGTTCAGTTTTGTTTGGCTCACAAAGTTTAGATTAGTGGTTAATTTTTGACCTTCATGATAAAAGGTGCTATTTCCCTTGTGGTAGCGTTTAATCAGTTGTTCTTTGATTGATCTAATCTTCTTTTTATCTGCAACGGTCCACTGACTATCCATCAATAGCGCTTCGCACTCGACAGGACTTAATGTATCAAGGTGTTTTGTTGCATTAATATAATTTTGATCATTTTCAAACAAATTGTCGGATTCGATAGTTATAGGCTCAAAAAGAATCAAACCGATAACGTTTTGATAGGTATTACTGTATTCTTTTGCGTAGATTCCTCCAACTGAATGCGCAACAAAGATAATATTCGTCAATGATAAATTGGTAATCAGTGCATGAAGTTCAGCAAGAATCGTCTGAATGTCCCTAGAGTGACTCGTCTCATCACTTTCTCCACGACCTAAGGGATCAATAAAGAATAAATTGCCAGATGGACTTAGCCCATGGGCTAAACTTTTAAAATCAAAATAAGCTTCTTCACCACCGAAGCCTGCTAGAAAAATAAAATTAAAAAGTGGTTGACTCGAATGTTGGGATACATAATAACTGATTTTCCCATTGTTGTGGTTAAAAAAATGATGTTCAACGGATTCTTCATTCATTTTATTCTCACTCCTTTTTTGAGAGGATGTAAAAGAATCGATTCGAAGAAAAACCTTCGAATCGATTCTAAATAATTATGCTACTTTTGCTTTTGGTTCACGACCTAAAACGGCTTGAACAACCGTTAATCCACCCATCACAGCTAGAACTGCGTAAATTAAACTTGAATATTGAGTAACGCCGAATCCCCATGTGCGGAAAATAACTAAAGCAATTGCTAAAACGATCATTGCCATCACATTAAAGAATGCGAATGCCCATAGATTTCCGTTTTCTTTACGTACGAAGTAAAAAATAGAGAAGTATAAGCTAAGCGCTGTCCATGCGATACAAACTAAAATAATTGCCCAATAAATAATTGATGCTAACATTTGTTTTTCACCTCACTTAAATCATTCCTCCCAATTTTAACACCTTTTGGAAAGCTTGTCATGAAAAATTTGTGAAAAAAACTACGTATTTTTCGATTTTAAAGAAATTTCCCCTAACAAGGAAGTTTTCGGTATAATGAAGGTATTCAATTACGCTTTTGAGCGAAAAGATTAGATGATTATAGTTTTGGAGGAATCAAATATGAACGAAAAAAATCCATTGGCAATTCCACGTCAAAAAATCGATGCGATTGATACGCAAATTATTGCTTTACTTGAAGAGCGTATGACAGCTGTTGCTGAAGTTATCCGGATTAAAAAAGAAGAAAAAATCGCCATCTTAGATACAGGACGCGAAGCAGACGTCTTAGAAAATGTTCGCAAACGTGTTGAAAATCAAAAATATGCCGATACAATCGTCGCAACTTTTGAAGATATTATGCGTCAATCGCGTCACTATCAAAACCAACAATTGGAGGATTAAGCGATGTTAGAGGGAGAAGAAAGACGTCAGGCGATAGTGGCTCGTTTAAAAGCGTCGAATCTAGCCATTAGCGCGAGTAAGTTTGCCGAAGAATTTGGAGTGAGCCGTCAAGTGATTGTCGGCGATGTCGCCTTATTAAGAGCTGCTGGTGAAGAAATTATTGCCACGGCAAGAGGCTATAAGTTAGAAAAAATAGCACCAGAAACAGGCTATGTTGCCAAAATTGCGGTCCAACATGGGAAAGAAGCAACGCAAGAAGAGTTAGAAATTATTCTTTCTTTTGGTGCTGAGGTAATTGATGTAATTGTCGAACATGAATTGTATGGAGAACTTGTTGGTAGTTTGCATATTCGCAATCAAGAAGACATTCAGCGCTTCATGGAAAAATATCGAAAGTCGAAAGCTAATTTATTATCGCAACTAACGAATGGGATCCATTTACATACAATTCGATATCAAAGAGCAACCGATTTAGATAAAATTAAAGCAGCTCTAGCTGAAAAAGGGATTTTATATCAAGGTTAAGTCCAAAAGTCGAACAAATTTATTTTTTTGAAATAATTTGATTGACAATGATGAAAAAATCCTGTAAATTAGGTGGCACATACAAATAGTTAATCTGATGAAAAGGAAAGTATACTTGGATGCTTTAAAGAGAGGCTCTGGTCGGTGAGAAGAGCTAAGTTCAAGAAAAGTAGAAAATGGCCTTGGAGGATAATTTGTCGATAAGTAGGCAAATTCGGAAAATGTTTCACCGTTAAAAGAAACGCCAATTTTTCACATGAAAATGTTGGGTCTAAGGGAAGGTAACTTCTAAACAAAAGGTGGTAACACGATATTCGTCCTTTTACTAGTTTCGGCTAGTAAAGGGATTTTTTTGTTTTTTTAGAGCTAGAAAGGTTGGGTTAAGGAGTGATTTTTCACTCGAATAGAGGTGGTACCACGTTTAAAAAAGCGTCCTCAAGCAAGTAAGTCAGTGTCTTATTTGTTTGAGGGTGCTTTTTTTGTATCCCTCAATCATACAATAGCAAAATTCAGGAGGAAGAACATGATTGAATTAAAAGATATTTCGGTTATTTTTAATCAAAAGAACCGTCAAATTACAGCAGTAACAGATGTGGATTTAACAATTGAAAAAGGCGATGTTTATGGTATTGTTGGCTACTCAGGTGCCGGTAAAAGTACCTTAGTTCGAGTGATTAACTTATTACAACGTCCGACAACTGGCAACGTCATCGTTGATGGTGTGGAATTTACAACATTAAAACCAAAAGAATTACGTGAAAAACGTAAAAATATTGGAATGATTTTCCAACATTTTAACTTAATGGACAGTCGAACAATTTTTGAAAATGTTGATTTTTCACTAAAATATGCAGGAAAAAAGAAAGCTGAGCGTCAGAAAAAAGTGGCCGAGCTACTTGAGTTAGTTGGATTAGCAGATAAAGTGAATGCCTATCCTAGTCAATTATCTGGTGGGCAAAAACAACGGGTGGCGATTGCTAGAGCATTAGCGAATGACCCAGAAATTTTACTTTGCGATGAAGCAACAAGTGCTTTGGACCCAAAAACGACCTTACAAATTTTAGCGCTATTAAAAGAATTAAATAAAAAACTAGGTTTAACCATTGTATTGATTACACATGAGATGCAAGTTGTCAAAGAGATTTGTAATAAGGTGGCGGTAATGGAAGATGGACGTGTGATTGAACACGGGGATAGCGTCCAAATCTTTAGCCAACCTAAAGAACATTTAACAAGAGATTTTATCCGGACAGCAACGCATGTCGATCAAGCGTTAGAAACTATTTTGGGCCATCAGAAATTCTCGAAAATTGCCGATGATGAGTGGTTGGTTGAACTATCTTATGTAGGTGAACAAACAGGTCAACCAATTATTGCAGAATTATTCAGCAAGTACGATGTTGTAACGAATATTTTATACGGGAACGTTGAAATTATTCAAGAAGTGCCATTAGGTAGCTTGTTAGTTACCTTAAAAGGTGACAGTGACAACCGCCAACAAGCCGTAACGTTCTTAAAAGAACAAGGCGTTAATGTAACGATTATTAAAGAATCTACTCAAGGAGGTATCTAATCATGAATTTTTTACAAACTTATTTTCCAAATGTAATGGAAATTCCAGATGAATTTATTAAAGCGACAATTGAGACATTATATATGTCGTTTTGGTCATCGCTAATTGGAGGAATACTGGGAGTTTTCTTCGGAGTTATACTTGTTGTGACTCGTCCGGGAGGAATTTTAGAACAACGCGGGACATTTGTCCTACTCGATCAAACTGTCAATATTGTACGGTCAATACCATTTATTATTTTACTATCGTTATTAGTTGTCTTCACTCGTTTTATTGTGGGAACATCGATAGGTGCAAAAGCAGCATTGGTGCCATTAACGATTAGTGTGATTCCATTTTTTGCTCGCCAAATTGAGATTGCCTTATTAGAAGTTGATCCCGGGGTAATTGAGGCAGCTGAATCGATGGGGACAAGCCCCTTGGGAATTGTCTTTCGGGTTTATTTAAAAGAAGGGCTGTCTGGAATTGTTCGTGTATCAGCATTAACTTTTATTAACATTATTGGTTTAACTACGATGGCGGGAGCCGTTGGAGCAGGTGGTTTAGGGAGTTTGGCGATCACACGTGGTCATAATCGATACCAAACGGATGTTACAATTGTGGCGATGTTAATTATTTTAATTTTTGTTTTCATTAGTCAAGCGATTAGTAACTTGATTATTAAAAAAATAACGCACTAAACAAATAAGGGGGAAATGAAAATGAAAAAGATTTATTCATTCGGTTTAGCAGCAGTTGCTTTATTGGTTTTAGCAACAGGTTGTGGTCAAAAAGCAGATGCGTCAAAGGAAAATGGCGCGCAAGGTAAAGAAGAAGTAACAGTTAAACTAGGTATTATTGGGGCAGATACGGACGTTTGGGATAATGTTCAAGCTCGCTTGAAAGATGAAGGAATTAACTTAGAATACGTAAAATTCACCGAATATAGTCAACCAAATACGGCATTGGCGAGTGGTGATATCGATTTGAACTCGTTCCAACATCAATTTTTCTTAGATAATTTCAATGCTGAACACGGAACTGATTTAGTTTCAATTGGTAACACAGTTAACGCACCATTAGGTATTTATTCAGAGAAAGTGAAAGATGTTTCAGAAGTTAAAGAAGGCGATAAAGTGGCCATTCCTAATGATGTAACGAACGGTGGTCGTGCTTTAAACTTATTGGAATCGGCTGGTTTAATCAAAGTCGATCCAGCCAAAAAACAGGCACCGACTGTTTCAGATGTGACAGAAAACAAATTGAACATTGAAATTGTTGAATTAGAAGCGTCACAAACGGCCCGTGCGTTACAAGACGTAACCATTTCAGTAATTAATAGCGGCATGGCTGTTGATGCTGGTTTTATCCCAACGGAAGATGCGATTTTCTTAGAGCCAGTCGATGAAGCGTCACGCCCATATGTGAACATTATCGTGGCAAGAGCAGAAGATAAAGACAATGAAGCCTATCAAAAAGTTGTCACAGCTTATCAAAATGATGAAACAATCAAAGTGATTGAAGAAACATCAAAAGGTTCAAGTATTCCAGCGTGGGAAGCATTTGGTTCAAAATAAAAAGGGTCTAATTAAAAAGGAGCGAATTGGTTATGACAGTTGAAACACAAACAAAAACAAAGCATCAAATTATTGAGGAATTTATTCAAGAAAGTTTACCAAAGTATCAAGCGTTAGCACTCGATATTCATGAACATCCAGAAGTTAGTAATTATGAGGTTTATTCTTCACAAGTTTTAGTCGATCAATTGCTTGCTGAAGGTTTTGACGTTAAAAAAGATGTGGCTGGTCACCACACAGGTTTTGACGCACGCTATAAATCGGGTAAACCCGGTCCAACATTGTCTTTCTTAGCGGAATATGATGCTTTACCAGGCATTGGTCATGCTTGTGGACATAACTTATTCGGTAACTATTCAGCATTAGCGGCAAGTGCTTTAAAACAAGTGATTGACGAAGTTGGTGGCGAAATTCGTGTTTATGGTACACCGGGTGAAGAAGGTGGCGAGAATGGTTCAGCGAAAGGCAGTTTTGTTCGTGAAGGATTCTTTGATGATGTCGATGCGGCACTGTGTATTCATCCAGGTCATCGCTATTCAAAAACTTCGACAGGACTAGCTAACGATCCTGTTGATATTAACTTTTATGGTCGCGCAAGTCATGCGGCTGGTGCACCGGAAAAAGGAATCAACGCTTTAGAAGCCGTGATTCAAGTCTTTAATAGTATCAATGCCTTACGTTTACACTTGCCAAAAGATGTTAATATTCACGGTGTGATCACAAACGGTGGTGTGGCAGCGAACGTTGTTCCAGATTTTGCTTCTGCACGTTTTTACTTACGTGCAGCCAATCGTTCAACCTTGAATGAGGTTTATGCTAAAGTTGAGAACATTGTCAAAGCAGCCGCTTTAGCAACGGGTGCAACTTATGAATTTGGCTTATTCCAAAATTCTGTGGATGACATTATTGTGACGGATTCCTTTGATGAATTATTCTTTAGTCATGCAGCGTCTTCAGGTGTTCCAGAAGAAGAAATCGTTGAAACGAAAAAACAAAGTTTAGGTTCATCGGATGTTGGTAATGTTAGCCAAGTCATTCCAACCATTCAACCGACTGTTTCAATTTCAGACGATTACATTGCTGGACACTCAATCGAATTTAAAGCAGCCGCTCGTAGTGAAAAAGGTCTAAATTCAATCGGAATTGCCGCTAATTTATTAGCTAAAACAGCACTCGATTTATTAGAACAACCTGAACTATTAGAAAAAATTAAAAAAGATCACCAAGCAAGCCTTGCAAAAGGTAATTAATAGAACGGAAAGAAAGAGATTTTCTAAAAATCTCTTTTTTTGTCTATTCTGAGAAGCATCGCTAGGTCGTTGCAGAGAGCTTTAAGAATTGTAAAAGATTCATCTAAAATACAACCTACATAACATGAAAATATGAGTGTCGTATTAGGTACTAGAGTCGGATGAAATCACCAATAATTAATTGAAATTAACAATGAAATAGAATGCAAAGATATGGAAAAAACTCTTATTAAGTTGAAAAAAATGTAAAAATAATTCGTCAGATTTAAGATTTATTTGAATATGATTGGATGTGTAGTAAACTTACTAGATAAAATGCCATTTCGATTATTCGGACGTTACGAATGATTGGAATAAATCAAATAAAATCATCAAGAATAACTAATAAAAGCTAATGAAATTTCACAAAAACATGCGTATTTTCCTTAATAAAGAGGTACGCATGTTTTTGTGTTTGTGAAAACACGTAAGAAACATTAGATTTCAGTAAGAATATTGATTTTTTATTATTTTTTCATCAAAAAGAAGAAAATTTATGCAACAGTTAAAAACATTTTTACTGAAATTGTGATACAATAAAGAAAAATAAAAAGGGGTATATAATCAAGATGAAAATTACAAATAAAGAATTAGAAATACTACAAATATTGTGGGCTTCGGAAACAGCTTTAAATGCTAAACAAATTAGCGAATTTAAAGAAGGAATGATTATGAGTACGGTTCAAACAACTTTGAGAAAATTACTTCAAAAAGATTTAATTCGTGTGGACGATATTATCTATAGTGGAACCGTTTTATCAAGAACGTTTACACCAACCTTAACACAAGAAGCGTTTATCGCGATGCAATACAAAAACTTATCAATTGCAAACTTTGTTAGTCACTTATTAAAAAATAAAAAGTCAAAAGAAAATGATCAAGAGTTAAAAGAGGTTTACGAATTGTTAAAAGAAAAAACTGAAGGGAAATAATAGGTTTTTTTATTATGTATTTTTCGCTGACTAGTCTCTTAACGTCACTTTTATTTGGAACATTAATTTTAATCGTTCAACGCTTCTTATTAAAAATGACGAATCATAAAAATTTTATTAATTCTAAAATTTTAACTATATTTAACTTTTTGTTTATATTCCGTTTGCTTTTTCCTTTTGAATTTGGGTATACAGTGACGATTCGCTCGAAAGTTATCCTTCCAAAGGTTAAAGATTTACTGAATTTTCATATAATGACATTCTTTAAGTATGAAATGACGGTATTTCATTTATTGCTAACGATTTGGCTAGTAGGTAGTCTTTTTAAACTTTATATTTTAGTTCGAGATTATTTGAAAATTAAGCAGTTAGTTCGAATTACACCTGATTATCAAATGGAATCTTATGGACAAGATCATTCCGGTTATTCGGTCAAAGTTGTGGAATCGTTGGAATCACCCGTTGTGATTGGTTTACGAAAGCCAGTGGTTTTATTACCAAAAATTGATTTTTCGAAAAAAGAATTAACTTATATTTTGACGCATGAAGCGTTACATATATCAAATTTCGATTTATTTGTTAAATATTTTTACGAATTCATCATTGTTATTTATTGGTGGAATCCGCTAATGTATTTATTCAGAGAGCAGATGGACAATGTGATTGAGCTAAAAACAGACGAGCAGTTAATCGCATCGTTGACACATGATGAGAGGCTTGAGTATGCTCAAACACTTGTCAAAGTACGTGAAAATCAAATAAAGAATCGGGACTTAGGTAGCTTTGCAGTCTCATTTTCTTATGGTACAAACAATCAATTATTATTCCGAACAAAATATATTTTAGAAGAGAATCGTCGAAAGTACTCATGGCCGACACTTTTAATCTTGGGGATATTGGGTATATTTTTAAGTACGTCTATTATTTTTGAACCCTCTCGAATCAAAGAAGAACATATCGGTCAAAGCTTCACGATTACAGAAGATACTAACTATTTGGTTGAGTTACCTGATAATCAATATGAACTTTATATGGATGGTCAGTTTCTTGTAGTTATTACGCAAGAACAATTAGAACGAAATGAAGATTTTCAGAAATTACCAATTTACCAAAAGGGGCATAAATAAATGAAAAAAATGATCGCAGTGCTTATTTTTTATTGTGGATTTATGCTTTCTATGAATCCTATTACCGTTTATGCGACAGAGGAATTGGATAATCAAGCTGAAAATACTAACCAGCCCTATGCAGATGACATTGGTTGGCGCTATCAAATGATTGATGGAAAACTGTATAAACGCCAATATAATTATACAAAAGAACAATGGATTGGTAAGTGGGTACTTGCTTAATAAGCAATCTAGTGAATCATAAAAGGAGGGAACATCAACATGGTAAGCATGACAAAAATAACAGCAACTGAAAATTTTCAACGTGGTTATGTTAGCTTTAGTCACGCGCTGATTTTTGCAAAAGCCGTTCAAGGGAGAAGTCTACCCAAAAATAGCTCAATTATACAAAAATCAATGACCATTCCAGATGTTTAAGGCTCTTTTGTCTTTAAATATAAAGAGAATAATAACAAAGGTCATGGGTTTTCCATGGCCTTTTTGTGTACAAACTTTGAGTGGTCTCAAAGGAGAATAAAAAATGAATATTCAAATGAATAAAATAACGAAAAATTTCAGTGGAACACCACTGTTTGAAGATCTAACGATGACTGTTGGTCCTGCAGAGAAAATAGGTCTTGTTGGTCAAAATGGGACAGGAAAAACGACATTATTCCAAATTATTTTAGGGGAAGAAGGCATTGATCAAGGACAGCTTTCTAAGCGTAAAGGCTTAAAAATTGGTTGGATTGCACAAAAATTAGAAAAATCAGAGCTGCCTGTCTTTGATTACTTGATTCAAAGTTTTACAGAAATTGAAGCGATTCAACAGCAATTAAGAATTTATGAAACTAAAATGACCGATCCACTTGAAAACTTGGACCGTCTGATGCGTTTGTACGGTGATTTGCAACAGAAATTCGAAGCAGTCGGTGGTTATGAAATAGAGGATCGTTTAGCAGGGATTCTAAAGGGATTAGGATTGGAGCAACACCAACAAACGTTATTAACGGATTTAAGTGGCGGTGAACGAGTCCGGGTGGAGTTAGCCAAAATTTTAGTTCAAGAAAGCGACGTCTTATTATTGGATGAACCGACTAACCATCTAGATTTAGCAGGTATTCAGTGGTTAGAGAATTATTTGAAATTAACCAAAAAAGCATACATCGTTATTTCTCATGATCGTGCATTTTTAGATCAAGTAACACAACGAATTATCGAAATCGAGGATGGACAACTTGTGGAATATCCTGGAAATTATAGTCGTTATATTGCTTTGAAACGGGAACGAGACCAATTATTAGCCAAGAATTTTGAGTTGCAACAAAAAGAAATTCAACGATTAAAACGGATGATCCATCGCTATCGCCAATGGGGGAACGAAGGGGATAATGAGGCGTTTTTTAAAAAGGCGAAAGAAATTGAACGCCGTTTAGAAAAATTAACTCTAGTTAAGGCACCGATTATTCCTAAAAAACGGATTAGTGGCTTTGAACAAGCCAGTCGTTCGGGCAATGAAGTTGTGATTGCCCAAGACATCGGCCAATTGATGGGTGAAAAACTACTATTTAGTGAAAGCTCTTTTGAAATTTATCGTGGGGAACGCTTAGCGATCACAGGTGATAATGGTAGTGGGAAATCAACTTTGATAAAATTGATTTTAGGTGAAATCGATTTAGTTGAAGGTCGAATCAAATTAGGAGCAAGTTTAAAAATAGGTTATTTACCACAGAAACTAATATTCGAACACCCCGAACAACGTCTTTTAACTTATGTTAAAAATTGGATAGTCGATGAACAAAAAGCACGTCAAACTTTGGCTCAATATGGGTTTTTTAAAGAAGATGTTTTAAAACGTGTGCAAGATTTATCTGGTGGGGAGCAAGTTCGTTTGTATTTATTAGGTTTATTTCAAGCCAAAATTAATTTTTTAATTTTGGATGAGCCAACCAACCATCTAGATATTTATATGCGTGAGGAAATCGAAAGACTATTGGAATCTTTTAGTGGGACCATCTTAGCGGTCACACATGATCGATACTTTTTAGAGAAAAATTTTGATTCCAAACTGCTGATTGCAGATAAAAGGATTCAAAAAATAAAATAACGATAAGCCCCATTCAGCCTAATCTGTGACACTAGGAGGATGGGACTTTTTATGCTTTGATTCGTAGCGATATCTTAAGTTAAGCTTCTAGGACGGCATTGGTTGGGTTTTGAAATATTTTTGAGTCACTATTGAAATCATTCCTTCTTTTCCTAATTATGTTTATAATGAAAGGTAGAAAGAAGGTGGACCGATGGAAACAAGAACAATCTTATTAGTCGAGGATGAAGCCAGTTTGGCAAGTTTTATCCAAACGGAACTTCAATTTGAAGGTTATCAAGTGATTTGGGCGAAGGATGGTCAAGAGGCGCTCGAACAATTTCAAAGCCAGGGTATTGATTTGATTTTACTTGATTGGATGTTACCTAAATATGATGGGATTACGGTTGCGCGACGCATTCGCCGGACAAGTGAAGTGCCAATTATTATGATGACTGCTCGTAATGAGACGACGGATATTGTTACAGGATTGGATACAGGCTTAGATGATTACATCACTAAACCTTTTGAAATTGAGGAGCTCTTTGCAAGAATTCGAGTCATTGAACGGCGCTTAGAAAAAAAGAGGGAGCAAGTATCTGTTACATTTTTAGATTTGCAATTAGATGTAGCGAAACATCAAGTCCAAGTGGGGGAAGAAGAAATCTATTTAACACCGAAAGAATTTGGCGTGCTACACGAATTAATCAAAACACCCAAAGAGGTAAAGACGAGGGATGAAATCTTGAATAGCGTTTGGGGTTATGAATTTATGGGCGAAACGAATGTCGTGGATGTTTACGTTCGAACTTTACGAAATAAACTAGGCGAGGCTGGAAAGTACATCCAAACAATACGCGGTGTGGGCTATGTTTTGAGGGATGCGAATGAAAAATAAAAAGAACAATGCCCAGTATCAATTAACAAACCGGTTTGTCAAAATATTGCTACTGTTATTAATCGTAATCAATCTAGCTTTTATTGGCATTTCATTGATTTCTTCCTATCGGTATTTAAACAATCAGGCGGCTGAAATTATGAATACTTTACAAGAAGTGCCGCAAGATACGAGTGAATGGACAACACTTGTGAATGCTACGACAGCTAAAGATGATGAAGATGCCGTCCGTATTTTACTGGAAAATGGACCGATGTATTATTCAAAAGAGGGCAAAGTGATTTTTGATAAACTTGCTCAAGGTAGAGCGCTCTTATTATTTCCGGGGATTATTTTAAGTGAGAATAAAATTTATTTGTATCAAAAGCAAGAACAAGCCGGAAGAACGGTCGAGTTAGCCGTTCACGGTACACAAATTGTTGAGTTAATGGTTCGGATGTTTTTGATTAGTTTACTATTAAATGTCTTGGCGATTATAATTGGCAGTCTGGTGATTTATTTGTTTGTTGGAAAGTGGAGTAGAACGTTGCATCAAATGACGAAAGAAATGACCGAAATTGAAACAGATGAAAAGCAAGAGCGGCACCTCAGTGTACCGAGCTCACCCAATGAATTTCGCCAAGTTGCGACCTCGTTCAATCAATTACTCGACACCCAGCGTGGCGCGATCAAACGGGAAAGCCAATTTGTCGCTGATGCTTCGCATGAACTACGGACGCCATTAACGGCGATTCGTGGTCACGTTCAACTAATTAAACGTCGTGGAAGTCAACATCCAGAAGTAATTGGATCTTCGATTGATTTTATTGATAAGGAGTCAAAACGGCTAGAAGTTTTAACGAATCAATTGCTGGCACTCGGTCGTCCAACGATGGATAAGCCACTTTCACTTATTTCACTTTCTAAAGTGATTCAGCAAACTGCCGAAGAATTTCGGCGAACATGTAAACAAGAAGTGACTCTATCGATCGAACCAGAAATTCAAATGCATGTCGATGAATTGGAAATCCAACAAGTTTGTCAAAATCTATTCGAAAATGCGGCAAAATATAGCCATGCAAGCGATACAATCATAATCACATTAGGAAAAGTAGAAGAGAAAATTTGTTTGTGCGTAGCCGACACGGGACTTGGAATCCCTGATGATATGAAAGAGCGGATTTTTGAACGTTTTTATCGGATTGATCACTCACGTTCGAGTCAAGTTGAAGGTTCAGGAATTGGTCTATCGATCGTTCAATCAATTGTCGAAAAATATCATGGTGCTATTCAAGTAAGGGATAATCAGCCGACAGGAAGCATTTTTAAAATTGAATTTCCGTTAAGATGAAGAAATCTTCATCTTTCTTTTATTTAAATCGATTTATTCAAGTAGCGAAACAGGATAAACTAAATGTGTAAAGAGGAGGAGAAAGATTATGAAAAAAATAATTTTATCAGTAGGCACGTTAAGTTTAGGGCTGTTACTTGCGGCATGTGGACAAAATCCGATTCAACCATCCAGTCAAACACCTGAACAATCAACTCAAGTAGAGAACAGTCAAACAACAGATGCGATGAATGCGACAAAGGATACGGATGACGCTGAGGATTCAACACCAATTTCAACAAATCAAACATCACAACAAAAACCAAGTGTCTCAGTAACCGAAGCGATTGAGGTTTTCCAAAAAGAGTTTCCAGATACAGACATTACTTCGATAGATTTGGATACGTCATTTGGGAACTTCTTTTATAAAATCGAGGGCGTAA
Source organism: Enterococcus eurekensis (assembly GCF_042654605.1). Taxonomy (NCBI): domain Bacteria; kingdom Bacillati; phylum Bacillota; class Bacilli; order Lactobacillales; family Enterococcaceae; genus Enterococcus; species Enterococcus eurekensis. The sequence goes on along the minus strand of NZ_JBHSGT010000013.1, from coordinate 118,403 downwards.
ACGATCTTAAAGAATATGAAATAAAAGTCGATGCAGCTACAAAAGGAATTCGTGAAAGAGAAGAAGATGATTTAGATGCTGATGAGAAAAATGGTGTCAAACGTCAGGAAGAAAAACTAGACTTATCCAAGTTACTAACGGTGGATGAAGTAACAAAAATTGCCATAGAACAAACACAAGGTGGTCAAGCAACCGATTGGGATTTAGACCGAGAAGGTGCAGTCACTTATTGGGAAGTCGATGTTGAAAATGGTAAACAAGAAGCAACGGTCAAAATTCATGCACAAACAGGTGAAGTCTTAGAAGTTGAGTTAGACGACTAAGCAATAACTTTTGAGAACGTTCAATTGAATATTTTTTCTAAGCATAGAGAATAAATAACTAAAAAATAGTCATTTCCCAAATGGAGAAATGACTGTTTTTTTTGTTTATTCTAACACTAACACATCATCTTTTAAGATGAATGGATTTTTAGCATTAATGTGATCGTAAAACATAATTCCATTGAGGTGATCCATTTCGTGTTGGACAACAATCGCTGGGTAATTTTTAAAACGAACTTTCTTGGTTTCGCCTAGCGCATTTGTATACGTTAAAGTAATCCGTGCAGAACGAACCACATAACCGGGTACGTTACGATCGACCGAAAGGCAACCTTCTCCATCGCCCAGACAAGCTTGTTGTACGGAATGGCTAACAATTTTAGGGTTATACATCACATCTTGCAGAATCGGTTCAGGATTTTCAGGATCATTACTTGGAATAAGTACGGCAATAATTCGTTTTGAAATATCCAATTGTGGTGCTGCAAGTCCAACGCCACCACGTAAATCAAGTTCTTCTGCTTTAATTGGATCTTGGCTATTTACTAAGAATTCCATCATTTCTTGGCCTAATTGGATGTCTTCGTCACTTAAAGGAATAGAGACTTCTTTTGCGGTTGCACGTAAAGTTGGATGGCCTTCACGAATAATATCTTCCATTTTAATCAATTAAAAGATTCCTCCTACATAATCAAAATCAGTCGTTAACAAGACGACATATCACTGGATAGTTTACCACAAAATCACTAATTATGGATAAATAGAAAATTGAAAATTTAAAAAACAGCTAAGAAAAAAATAAAATTCATGTTTCTTTCCGTAAATTCACAAAATTTTCAAAACTTTTTTCTTGAATTTTTAATCAAAAGAGTTTAATATGACATAGTGTCATATGACAGTGTGTCATAAAAAGAGAGGAGGGCGTTGTGTGATGCCAACAGAAACGTTTTTTAATTTGCCTAAAGAAAAACAAAAACGAATCCTAGATGCGGCCGCACAAGAATTTTCCAGAGTTGGATTAAACGAAGCCTCAATTGCTAAGGTAATTAAAGAAGCAGCGATATCTCGCGGAAGTTTCTATCAGTATTTTACAGATAAAGAGGATTTATATTATTTTTATTTTCGAACGCTTCGTAGTGACAACCATCGTTACTTAATTCAAGCAATTGCCGAGCGTGAAGGTGATTTATTTGCCGGTATGGAAGATTATTTTTTTCGTTTAATACCTGAGATATTTACTGGAGGAAACCAACAATTTTATCGACATCTCTTTATGAACATGGATGCTCATGGTTTTCAACGTGTGATTCCTTATTTAGAAAAAAAAGTTGATCATGCACATTTTCATCAAAAGGAACACATGAAAAGAAATCAAGAGGATTTGATGCGTGTAGTTAATATGGATTTGTTAGATGTTAACGATCAAGACGAATTACAAGTTTTGTTTAAGATGTTGATGCATACCGTTTTTTCAACAATTCAAGAAGGCTATCGCTATCAGAAACTCTATCCAAATGAAGGCCAAGAGCGGATGGAAAAGAATTTTATGACAAAAATAAAATGGCTAAAAAATGGTGCAAGAAAGGAACAAAAGTATGATTAAATTAGTAAAAAGAGTCTCAATCACTTCAGCAATCATGGCTGTCGTTTTCATGGTTGTTCAAGTCATTTCAGACTTATATCTTCCTACGTTAACATCGAATATTATTAACGATGGGGTGGCTAAAGGGGATATCGATTATATATGGAGTACCGGCTTCGTCATGCTTGGTTTTTCTTTAATCAGTATTGTAGCAGCCATCGGAAATACTTATTTTGCAACAAAGGAATCTCAAAAATTAGGGCAACGTTTAAGAAGTGAAGTTTATCAAAAAGTCGAGAAATCATCGATTAAAACATTTGATAAATATGGAACGGCTTCGTTAATTACCCGTACAACGAATGATATTAACCAAGTAGCTCTAGTAACACAAATGGTTTTACGGATGATGATTAATGCACCAATTACCTTATTAGGTGCCAGTTTCTTAGCATATCAAAAAGATGCTGAGTTAACGCGTGTCTTCTTAGTGGTTATACCTGTGATGATTATAGTCATCGGTGGGATTATGTTTTCTGCAGTGCCACTTTTCAAAAGCATGCAAGAAAAAACGGATCGCTTAAATTTAGTTTTCCGTGAAAATTTAACCGGTGTACGTGTTGTGCGTGCTTTCAATAAAAATAAATATGAAGAAAGACGCTTTGATGATGCCAACTTAGATTTTACAACAACCGCAATTAAAGTAAACACAATCGTTTCATCAATGATGCCTCTTATGACGCTGATTATGAGTGGAACAACCATCGCGATTACTTGGTTTGGGGCACAATATATTTCTGAAATGCAATTGGAAGTCGGAAACTTAATTGCTTTTATCACGTATGCAATGCAAATTTTATTTAGTTTTATGATGTTAGCGATGTTGTTTGTGATGGTTCCAAGAGGAGAAGCTTCAGCGAAACGTATTAATGAAGTACTGGAAGAAGAAGATTATATTCTAGATCCAATCAGTCCAGAAACGATAACAACAAAAGGTTCAGACGCGGAACTTTCATTTAAAAACGTCGACTACCGTTATGCAGGAGCTGAAAATCGGACATTAGAAAATGTCAATTTCCATGTTACATCTGGTCAAACGGTCGCAATTATCGGAGGAACAGGTTCGGGTAAAACGACTTTAGTTAATTTAATTCCTCGTTTATATGATATTGAAGCGGGTGAAATTGCGATTAATGGTCATAATATTTCTGAAGTTACGCAAAAGAATTTACGTGAAGTGATTGGGTTCGTTCCGCAAAAAGCGGTCTTATTCACAGGTACGATTCGTGAAAATATGCAATACGGTAATAAAGAAGCAACCGATGAAGAAATTTGGCAAGCACTGACCACTGCTCAAGCCCGTGATTTTGTAGAATCGTTACCTGAAGGTCTAGATAGTTGGGTTGAACAAGGGGGAGGTAACTTCTCCGGTGGACAAAAACAACGCCTAGCGATTGCGCGTGCTTTAGTTAAAAAAGCAGATATTTTTGTCTTTGATGATTCTTTTTCAGCACTTGACTTTAAAACCGATGCAAACTTAAGAAAAGCCTTAAAAGAAGACTTAACTCAAGGAATTTTAGTTATTGTGGCACAACGTGTAAGTACGGTGATGGATGCCGATACGATTTTAGTCCTTGATGAAGGAAAAGTTGTTGGGCAAGGAACGCATCAAGAATTATTGTCAACAAATGAAACATATCGAGAAATCGTTGTATCACAGTTGAGAGAGGAGGACTTGGCATGAGTCAAAAAGTAGAAAAGAAACCTCAAGGTAATGGCCCAATGGGAGGACCTAGGCCAGGTCATGGTGTTGGTATGAAAGGCGAGAAGCCTAAAAACTTTTGGCCAACCACCAAGCGCTTGTTCCGTTACATGTCAAAACGTTTAGTAGCGATTAGTTTAGTATTTATTTTAGCAATTGCCGCTGTTATCTTTCAAATTCGTACACCACGAATTTTAGGGGAAGCGACTACTGAAATTTTTAAAGGCGTGATGAAAGGCGTCGAACAAATGAAGTTGGGGGAACAGTTAACCGCCTTTCCAATCGACTTTGATAAAATTGCTCAGATTCTGATGATTGTAGCGGGGATGTATATTCTTTCAGCAATCTTCAACTTCGGTCAACAATTTATTATGACCCGTGTATCACAAAGAACGGTTTATGAATTACGTCAAGAATTAGACCAAAAAATGAAACGTTTGCCCATTTCGTATTACGATACGCACTCAAATGGGGATATCATGTCACGTGCGATTAATGACATGGATAATATTGCTAGTACTTTGCAACAAAACTTAACGCAATTTGTGACAAGCACCGTGACTTTCATTGGTGTACTGTGGATGATGTTCACTATTAGCTGGCAATTGACGTTAGTGGCGTTAATTACGGTACCATTAAGCTTAGTGGTCGTGATGTTAATTGCACCTAAGTCACAAAAATATTTTGCCAATCAACAAAAGAGTCTCGGTTTATTAAATAACCAAGTTGAAGAAACATATGGTGGCCATACAGTGGTTAAAACATTTAATCATGAGGAAGCCGATCAAGCAGCCTTTGAAATAGAAAATGAAAAACTATACCAAGCAGGTTGGAAAGCTCAATTTATTTCAGCGATGATTATGCCTTTGATGAACTTCATTAAAAACTTAGGTTACGTCTTTATTGCCGTACTAGGTGGGGTTCGTGTAGCAAATGGTCAAATGCCTTTAGGGGATGTCCAAGCTTTCTTACAATATACAAATCAATTTTCACAACCAATTACACAAATGGCAAGTTTAATTAATACGATTCAATCAACGGTTGCTTCAGCAGAACGTGTCTTTGAAATTTTAGATGAAGAAGAAATGCAAGATACACCATCAGGAGTACCAGCCATTGCTGATTCACCATATAAAGTTTCTTTTGAAAATGTTCAATTTGGTTATTCAGAAGATAATTTGTTAATGACGGATTTTAGTTTAGATGTGAAGCCTGGTGAAATGGTTGCCGTCGTAGGACCAACAGGAGCGGGTAAAACAACGTTAATTAATTTATTGGAACGTTTTTATGATATTTCAGGTGGAAGCATTCGCTATGACGGAAAAGATACTCGTGATATGAAACATGAAGAGCTACGCGAGAACTTTTCAATGGTTCTTCAAGATACGTGGTTATTTACGGGAACTATTTATGACAATATTTTATACGGAAATGAGAATGCGACAAAAGAAAAAGTCATCGAGGCAGCGAAAGCAGCCCATGTAGATGAGTTTGTTCGTAAATTACCAGAAGGCTATGATACTATCTTAAATGAAGATGCAAGTAACATTTCCCAAGGACAACGCCAATTGATTACGATTGCCCGTGCTTTCCTTGCAGATCCTGATGTTTTAATTTTAGATGAAGCAACATCAAGTGTGGATACTCGTACAGAATACTTAATCCAACGCGCGATGGAACGTTTGTTAGAAAAACGTACAAGCTTTGTTGTCGCACACCGTCTATCAACGATACGTGATGCAAACAATATCATCGTGATGAACCAAGGATCAATCGTTGAGACCGGAAATCACGAAACCTTAATGGCTAAAAACGGTTTCTACGCCGACCTATACAACAGTCAATTCTCAGAAGAAGTCGCGTAATAAAAGGTTGTTAAATGAGTGTCTAGCGACAAGAGATAAGAGGGCATGATAAAAAATCGCTTTTTGATTTTGTTCTTGTGACCACTTATCTCCGTGGTCGCTACTTATTTAGCACCGTCCAATTAAGGTTGTTATTGAAGCGTTTAGTGACAAGTCACAAGTAAAGAATTTTTTGAAAGTGTTTTTTACTTTCAAAAAGGATTCTGGCTTGTGACCGAGTCATTGCTTCAATCACACTGATTAGCTAAAAGGTTACAAAAAAAGCGTTCAGCTCCGAAAAATAAGCAAAAACCTGGAAAGAAAGTGTGCTTTTTACTTTTTTCCAGGTGGGCTTATTTGTGAATCTCAACCAAAAAGACTAGACTTGAAAATGTTGTCTAACATTTCAAATCTAGTCTTTTATTATTTCTTTGTCTGATTATTTTGGAATAACGAGTTTTTTCAATGGTTCTACGCCAAAGTATGAGGATTGATACAATAAAATTTCGGCACAAGTACGACTATCTTCTAATGCATCATGATGGTTTTCTAAAGTAATATTTAAGTTATCACAAACCGTATTCAAACGATGGTTTTGCATTTCTGGAAATAATTTTCGACTGGTACGAACCGTACACAAAGATAAGTAATTCGGTTGGGCTAAGTTGTAATAATCCAAGCATCCAGCTAAAACTTTCATATCAAAGGCTGCGTTATGTGCGACAATTAAACGATTTTCTTGAAAATAAGTTTGAATTTTTTGCCAAACTTCAGGGAATTTAGGCGCGTCACGCACATCTTCTGGGTGAATGCCATGGACTTGGATATTACGCCAAAAAAATTCTGTTTCTGGTTGGATTAAAGTATAGTATTCCCCAACAATTTTTCCATGTTGCACCATAACTAAGGCCACGGAACAGGCACTGTGGGGTAAATGATTCGCGGTTTCGAAGTCGATTGCGATGAAATTCAAGTTAAAGCGCCTCCTTATTTCTCAGCTGTACTTTATCATAAATTAACGAAAATAACAAAAAAACACACACAGTTTAACAAAGTTTCAAAAATTTATGAATACTTCTAAATTCGCATGGTTGCACAATTTTTTTTACAAAAGCATAATTCCAGTCTCGTTTTTAAATAATTTCATTTAACGTTTGTTGATGCTCTTTATTTTTTCTTGAGCGTGGTATAATAAACGTACTACGCTTTGGAGGAAAGAAATACATGACATTATCCTTACAACAAGTGACAGGTGGTTACGGTCATATCCCTGTCTTAAAAGAAGTCAGCTTTGAGGTCAATGACAATGAATTGGTCGGACTGATTGGCTTAAATGGTGCTGGAAAAAGCACGACAATCAAAGAAATTATGGGGTTATTACAACCGCAATCAGGAACGATTACGTTAGATGGCTTAAAACTAAGTCAAGATCCGGAAAAGTACCGTAAAAAAATTGGCTACATCCCAGAAACCCCCGTGTTATACGAAGAATTGACACTGAAAGAACATATCGAAATTACCGCAATGGCTTATGATATTCCACAAGAAATTGCACATGAACGTGCCAAAAAATTATTAGCGACCTTTCGTTTAGAAAATCGTATTGAGTGGTTTCCGGCGAATTTTTCTAAGGGAATGAAACAAAAGGTTATGATTTTATGTGCTCTTTTAATTGAACCAAGTTTATTAATTGTTGATGAACCATTTTTAGGGCTCGATCCATTAGCGATTCATTCGCTCTTGCAGCTATTTGATGAGATGAAAGCCACGGGAGTCTCGATTTTAATGTCGACACACGTTTTAGCGACAGCTGAAAAACATTGCGACCGTTTTGTAATTTTGCATGAAGGAAAAGTCCGTGCGCAAGGAACACTTGAAGAATTGCAGCAAGCCTTTGATTTACCACACGCTTCTTTAGATGAAATTTATTTAGCGTTGACGAAGGAGGCATAACGAGCAATGGATGTTTTTTTTCAACAACGAGTGCGCCAACATCAAAAGAAAATTCAACGTTATTTACGCTATGTTTTTAACGATCATTTTGCACTAACGATGACTTTTTTAGTGGGAGGACTTGGGCTTTATTATTCAAATGTGCTTAAAACGTTGCCCTCACCTTTTCCACTAGGTAATTTTTTACTGATTGCTTTTTGGTTAATAACGTTACAGACTGGTCGCTTTGCAAGTTTAACACAGCTACCAGACCAAGTGTTTTTATTACCAAAAGAAAAACAAATGCGGAGATATTTAGAGAAAGCATTGAACTACAGCTTGTATTTTCCACTAGGAGTCCTCTTTTTGACCACGGCGATGTCGATGCCGCTAGTCGTTGTTACAACGGGGACAGCGACTTTTTCTCAAACACTTTTATTTATTGGAACAATTTGGGGATTAAAATACAGTCATTTAATCATTCAACGAGTGGGATTTTTTCAAGAAATGGCACAGCAAAAGAAAATTGCTTATGGTTTTTGGTTGGGGATTAGTACCGTGATTTTAGCGCTCGGTCTGTGGCTAACACCATGGCTAGCTCTGATTTTATCTATTTTACAAGTATTTTTCTTTTATCAGTGGCTGTGGTTAAAAATGGACGCTTCAATTGATTGGGAAAAATTACTACATAGTGAGCAAACACGCTTGCGTCGTTTGTATCAATTTATTAATTTATTTACGGATGTTCCTGAAGTCCAAGGTCAAGTTAAACGTCGGGCTTATTTAGATGGACTCTTCTCAAAAATTAAATTTCAACAGTCAAATACTGCGTTGTATTTATTTAGTCGCCATTTTATTCGTGGAACAGAGTACAGTGGCTTGTATGCCCGCTTGACGCTATTAGGTAGTTTAATTTTATTTTTTGTGAATGATTTTTATTTTACTTTGGGAATAGGCAGTTTGTTTCTTTATTTAATCGGCTTCCAGTTGTTGCCTTTAGCTCAACGCTTTCGCTATGTAACAAGTTTCCAATTGTATCCAATCAAACAGGAGCAAACGAAAGTAGCGCTTCAACAGTTAATTGCTGTTTTATTGTTAATCACGGCGACATTATTTAGTGTGATGGCCTTGATCTCCTTATCCAATCTTGTTCAAGGGCTGTTCGTTAGTCTAGGTTATTTTACGGTGGCGCTTTTATTTACCTTTGTTTATTTACCAATTCGTTTGAAAATGAAAAAACGCTAAATTTTTGTTGAAAGCGAACATACATGTGCTTGACTAAGCCTGTGTAGGGCGCTAGAATGGGTATTACTGTTTAAAAATTAAAGGGGGGAATAAAGATGGATCTACGGTTAGATAGCGAATGGAAAATTCGACCAATTAAGGGCGATACTGGCAAGACGTACCTTGGATTAAAAGCCGAAGAAAAAGTCTTTATTAAACGCAATACAACCCCAATGTTAGCTGCCTTATCAAAAGAAGGGATTACGCCAAAATTAGTTTGGACGAAACGAACGGGCGATGGTGATGTCTTATCTGCTCAGGAGTGGTTAGAAGGACGAATTTTAAGCCCAGAAGAGATTGGCGAGCGGAACGATGTGATTGATGTTTTATACCATTTGCATCATTCCTATTCTTTAAAAAATATGTTAGAAAAAATGGGCGGTCAGACGTCGACACCACAAAAAATGTTACAAGAATATGCACAAGACTTACCAAAGATGTTAGATGAAAATCAATTTCTAGTCTTAGTGAAACAATATTTAGAAAATCATGTACCAACATTTCATGTCAAAGATAAAACGGTGATTCATGGTGATGTCAATTGTCGTAATTGGCTCGTTTGCAATCACTATTTATATCTAGTCGATTGGGACTCTGTGATGTTCGGTGATCCATTTGTTGATATTGGCTCGATTTTGGGACATTATGTACCAACTGCTAGCTGGAGTCAGTGGTTAATCAGTTATGGAATTCACCCAAGTGGTGAAACGTTAGAAAAAACTTACTGGTATGCATTACTAAGTATGCTACAAGAAATTAAAAAGTACTATTATAAAGGTCAATTTCAAAAAATGAATCAAGAAATTTTACAATTAAAACGAATTTATGTTTAAAAGAAAAAGCTGTGGGCCATCAATTCACAGCCCTTTTCATGGAAAGGAAAACAAATGAGAGTTAGAAAACGTAATGGAGCAGAAGAACTAATTGCAAATCATCCGCAATATGTTGTTGATGAACCGCAAAAATGGAAAGGTCGTTGGGCGGAACGCTTTGGTAACGAGAATCCAATTCATACTGAAATTGGTATGGGAAAAGGCCAATTTATTTTCGGTATGGCAAAAGCAAATCCAGAAATAAACTATATTGGGATTGATATTCAATTGAGTGTCGTTTCATATGCATTGGATAAATTAATTGCAGAAGAAGTGCCGAATTTACAATTGTTACGCGTAGATGGATCGGATTTAACTAATTATTTTGCTGACAGTGAAGTCGATCAAATTTATTTGAACTTCTCTGATCCGTGGCCAAAAACAAGACATGAAAAACGCCGCTTAACGTATAAGACATTCTTAGCTGTTGATGAAGCGATTTTGCGACCAGCCGGTGAAATTCATTTCAAAACTGATAATCAAGGTTTATTTGAATACTCACTAGCTAGTTTTTCGCAATACGGTTTAATCTTGCAACAAGTTTGGTTAGACTTACATAAGAGTAATTACGAAGGAAATATCATGACGGAGTACGAAGAAAAATTTGCCTCAAAAGGGCAACCAATCTATCGTGTCGAAGCGAAATTTCCAGATAAAACGAAAAAATAATATATAAAATTTTAGAGCTTCTTCTATTCAAAATAGAGGGGGTTTTTTTGTTTTTTCGGAAATTTTGTAAACGCTATCTTTATTGATAAAGATAAGTTGATAGAGTAAAAAAGAAGGCAGTCTTGGAATTGGTGAAGTTCGTATAAATCTGATAATATTGAAAACAAAGGGAGGTTATTGAAGGGAGGAACCAGATGAAAATTAGTGAATTTATTCATCCAATTGAGCAATTTGCAAAGTTAGGAAGCGTTCATAGCGTGTTTCCTTATTCATTTAACTTACAAGTAGGAAAACTGCTAATCAATGTTTCAAGTTTTTTTGAATATTTGGTAAGTTACGGTTTGTATTTACCCCAAAATATTTTTGAAGAAGTTCACCGTATGTACAACGCGGTGATTTTGTCAAAGTTAGCGATAAAGAATTTGTTTCTATAGCCAAAAGAACATTTACCATCTACCGTTAACTGGAATTGAAACATGTTCATTAGACGTCCGTCAGTTATCATTAAAAGAAAATGGCTTACTTTTTACTTAAAAGAGTTTTAAAAAATACAAAGCTCAAAGAAAAAACCGATCTACCGCTTGACGGCAGGATATTTGAAATCTTTGAAAAATGCAACATACTAGTCTAGATTGGTCAGGAGTGGTCCATTATCTCGTGGGTTTAGAAAGTAGTGGGAGACCAAGCGGCGATGAAGCAGATAATATGAATATTGAATACTTGTGTAAAAAAACATTGCAGAAGGTTATCAAGGGCGTGTTTCAGTGGGACATTTGACCGCGCTACATGCTTTGCCTAAAGAAGAACTAGATCCCATCATTGCTTTAATGGCAGAAGCAAAAATTAATGTGATGGCCTTACCGGCTACGGATTTACATTTAGGGCACGTAATGATGAGTACAATGTTCGTCGAGCGGTGACACCAATCCGTAAATTACGCGACGGAGGTGTGAATGTTTGTATTGCAACAAATAATATTTGCAATGCCTTTACGCCATATGGTAATGGGGATATCTTACAAACGGCGATGCTTGCGATACCAGTCGCACATTTAGGTGGTGCCGATGACTTACCAACAGTTTTACCAATGATTACTGAAAATCCCGCTAAGGCGTTACGCTTAGAAGGATACGGAATCGCAGAAGGCAACAAAGCAGACTTAGTCGTCTTAGATACAAAACACGTACACGATGCCATTATTGACATCCCAACACGCCTATACGTCATCAAAAACGGAAAAATCACCGTAGAAACAACCAAAACAACCAAAGTATATTAAGAGGCTATAAATTAATCGTTAAGCTACGATAAATAAGCAAAGATCTGGAAAAAAATGGCTTTTTCATTTTTTCCAGATTGGCTTATTTCTGAGTAGCTGATTAAATTATGCCGTTTCAAATAAGAGGCTATTCTTGAAGCGGTTAATGACGAGTAATAAGCAAGGAAACGTTTGAAAGTGTCTTTTACTTTCAAAAAGATTCCAGCTTATTACCGAGACATTGCTTCAAAAATGCCGTTTCAATAAGAGGCTATAAATTAATCGTTTAGCTACGATAAATAAGCAAAAATCTGGAAAGAAATGGCTTTTTCATTTTTTCCAGATTGGCTTATTTCTGAGTAGCTGATTAAATTATGCCGTTTCAAGTAAGAGGCTATTCTTGAAGCGGTTAATGACGAGTAATAAGCAAGGAAACGTTTGAAAGTGTCTTTTACTTTCAAAAAGATTCCAGCTTATTACCGAGACATTGCTTCAAAAATGCCGTTTCAATAAGAGGCTATTCTTGAAGCGGTTAATGACGAGTAATAAGCAAGGAAACGTTTGAAAGTGTCTTTTACTTTCAAAAAGATTCCAGCTTATTACCGAGACATTGCTTCAAAAATGCCGTTTCGCTAAGAGGCTATAAAAAGTGCCCAGGTGCAAGAGATAAGAGAGCCTTAGAAAAAATCGTTTTTTGATTTGTTCTGAGGCTACTTATCTCCGCAGTACCTACTTTTTTATGCCGTTTCAATAAGAGGCTATAAACCAATCGTTAAGCTACGATAAATAAGCAAAGATCTGGAAAAAAATGGCTTTTTTATTTTTCTGCAAATTATAGTAAAAGCAACTATATCTATTCTGAATGTCAAATGACAGTAGGAAAATATGCGTTGCTTTTTTTTGTTATGGAATGTGATATAAATCGCATTATGGCAAGGGGATAAGGCAGGCTATTTAGTTTTTTATGTATAAAAAATTGCATTAACTTTTATATAATGATATGTTTTAATAAATGTATCATTAATAGAATAGGAGGTAATGGTAATGGCAATGGCAGAATTTGTATTGATTTTTAATTGGGTTGTTATACTCTTCAAGTTTTTGGCGGTTGTATTGTTTTTCAAGTATTGTCAGAAGATTCTCCGAGTACTTGAAGAAATTAGGGATAAACAATAATTCATCAATTGAAAGCGTTATATATGTGTGCCTGGAATTTACTCAAATCTATCGTAGGTTTTAGAAAGAATTTTTTTATGAGGAAAAGAATTAATTTGTGTCTATTGTCATTTACTATTAAACTAGCACTCTAAATAAAAGTCTGGAGGTTAAGACCTGTGGGCTTTTTTAGCACGAATACGAATCGAATAACAGAGTTTACTTGTATCCATCTTTGATTATTAGTGCTGAAATAACCTATTCTTGTATTTCTCCTTTACTCCTAAATCCATCCTAAGGACCATAGACAGGTACTTCAATTAACGTTACACTTAAAATAGTTCATAAATCAAAGAAATGAGGGAGTACATGATTGAATTTAAAGGGGTTACGAAAAAATATGGTAAGAAAGTTGCACTTGATAATTTGAATTTAACAATTAAAACAGGGGAGATTTTTGGCTTTTTAGGTCATAACGGTGCAGGAAAATCAACGACAATTAAGAGTTTAGTCTCTGTGCTTGATCCAACGAGTGGTCAAATTATCGTTGACGGGCAAGAGTTGAGTGCGAATCGTCTAGCGATTAAGCAACGCATTGGCTATGTTCCCGACACGCCCGATTTATTTTTACAATTGTCAGCTGCTGAGTATTGGGACTTGATTGCAGCGGCATATGAAATGAGCAAGGAAAAGAAAGAGGCCCGGATCCAAGAATTAGCGAATCTATTTGATATGTTCAGCCATCAAGATGAAGCAATTGGCAGCTTTTCTCATGGGATGCGTCAAAAAACGATTTTAATCGGAGCGCTTTTACCAGATCCAGATATTTGGGTGTTAGACGAACCAATGACAGGCCTTGATCCGCAAGCGGCTTTTGATTTAAAAGAAATGATGAAACAACATGCCGCTCGCGGTAATACCGTGATATTTTCAACCCATGTTTTAGATACGGCTCAACAACTATGCGATGAATTGGCGATTTTGAAAAAAGGCGAATTGATTTATCAGGGAAATACCGATGATTTATTAGCGCAATCACCAGGCGAGTCATTGGAGTCCATTTATTTAAAAATGGCGGGTCGTCAAAGTGCTGCGGGAGATAGTTTAAATGGTGAGGCGCATGAATAAACAAAAACTGTCCGCTTTGTTACGGACGTCGTTACTGTACACGAATCCTCAATACACCGATCAAGCGCGTCGCAAAGGGAAATCGGGTAAAAAATTAACCCAGGCGATAGTGATGCAATACGTTTTGCTAGCAGCCATTTTTACGGGCGTTTATGGTGCGATTTTATTTGTAATTGATTTTTCGAAAATGCCGGGCTATTTTACTTTATACATTGCTTTATTTGGCTTACTAGCCATGTCACAGGGGATTTCAGTCATCTATAATGTCTTCTTTGAAAGCAAAGATTTAGAAGCCTATCTCCCGCTACCTTTTCGACAATCGGAAATATTCCTATCGAAAATTTTAGCAGTGACATTGACGGTGGTACCCTATATTTTACCGTTATTTGTCTTGTTTAGTTTAACTGCGTGGCAGGCAGGAAATTGGGTGTTTTTAGCTGTTATTTTAGGTTTCTTGGCGTTCCTTTTAATTTTGGGGACAATGCTATTTATTTGTTCATTAATCGTCTTAGCGTTAACGCGGACAAAAGTTTTTCAAAAACATAAAAAATTAATGACGACTGGTTTGATGTTGTTCTCAACCGTTTTGGCTGTCGCGGGTATTTTGTTTATGCAATTATCAGAGAATAATGTTGGAAATGACAGTCAAATTTTAGATCGAACAGCGATGCTCCCGTTGTTACCAATCCATTGGGCAATAACAGCACCTTTGACGGGTAAGGGATTGCTTGGTTGGGGATTATTAATTGGTCTTTTTGTGATTTTAGCTTTATGTATTAAAGTTTTCTTTTTACCTCGTTTATACGAACAATTGATGACCGTGTCGACTGCTGAAACATTCAAAAAAAGAAAACGAAAAAATGGTCAAACAACACAACAATTATTACGTTCTTATAATTGGCAATTAATTAAAGAACCGAATATTGCGATGCAAGTTCTGTCAAGTACAGCAGTTATTCCGATTATTATGCTTTTTTCTTTTGGGAGTGTGATCAATCAATTGGCAAGCGAAGGCTTACCGAATCGTTTAGTCGGGGTCGTCTTTGTAGTCGGAATGTTTATCGCATATATGTCATGTAATCAAACGTCATTTGTTGCTAATCTAATCTCTTTAGACCGTGAAAATTACGACTTTATTCGTACATTACCATTTTCTAGAAAAGCCTACTTAAAAGAAAAATTTCGAATTGGCTTTTTAATTCAAGTGATAATTACGGTAGGGACAATTGTTGTTGCTAGTATTTTCTTAAAATTGTCACCTTTATTGCTAGTTGCTGGAATTTTAGGTGCGGTGCTTGGGAGTTTCGTGATGAGTACAATCTACTTTGCCCGAGATTATCGTTTATTACTGACAAACTGGACAAGTATCAACCAACTTTTTCAACGTGGTGGTGGTACGATTCTAATGGGCATCTTCATTATGGTCGGGATGTTTGTCGGGGCATTAGTAGTCGCAGGGTATGCATTTGCTACCTTTACCTTACCATTTATGCCTTTAACACCAGTAGTTATTGGTAGTCTATTGCTCATTTGTGGTGCGATTCTTTATTTTTACAAACGACGGTTTTGGGATCGTTTAGAGTAAGAAATTCGAAAGGAATAGTTTATGATTCAATCAAAGAAGCAAACAAGATGGATGCTGGGGTTATTCCTGATTTATTTTGTGGTGATTATTTGGGTGATTATTTTTAAAATGAGTTTCTCAATTCATGAATTAACACAACTACGTTCCATTAATCTGATCCCCTATGGTGACTCTGCCATCGTGAATCAACAAGTTGATTTTTCAGAAATCTATATGAATATTTTAGCTTTCGTGCCGTTTGGTATTTACTTAGCGATGCTAAAGCCAAATAGCGCGATAGTTAAATTAGTCGCAATTGTGGGCTTCACGAGTTTATCAATTGAAGTTATTCAATATCTTTTTACGATTGGAGCTAGCGATATCACCGATTTAATTGGTAATACTTTTGGAGGCTTGTTAGGGATCTTGTTCGATCGCGTATCAGTTAAAATCTTAAAAAGTCGACAAAAAACCAATAAAATCTTTAATATTTTAGCCACGATTGCAACTGCTAGCTTTTTAATTCTAGTAGCGTTAATCTTTATGGCAAATTAAATAAAACAGCTGTCGAGGAAATCAGACGATTTTCGACAGCTGTTTTTCTATTAGGTTAAGCTTGCAATTGTTTCATCAAATTCTTGTTTAACCGCGGCTAGTTTTTCTGGATTTTCTAGTAGTTCAAGAATCGTTAACGACAGTCCTTGAGCAGCTTTGATTAAGCCGTTTTTACCATCTGGAGAAATCGTTGCGTTAGCCATTTCTTTTGTGTGGGCACCGACTTCTGGTCCACAAATTTTGATAAAGCCTTGAATCGTCGGGCATTTGTAACTTACGGCACCAACGTCGGTTGAACCGGTAGCGACTTCATCAACTGGGTGAATATCGGTTAAGCCTAGTTCTTCATATTTTTCAGTTAAGATATCAGCCAATAAGTAGTTGATAACAGTATCATCGTAAGGACATTCATAAATAGATGATTTAAACGTTACACCATTGGCTAGTGCAACACCTTCAACTGCTGTCATGGCTTTTTCAGTAATTTCTTTTGCGTAAGCCATTGTAGGTGCGCGGAAGTAATACTCTAGTGAAGCGTAGCCTGGAATAACGTTAGCCGCTTCGCCACCATCTTTAATCACACCATGAATATAAGTGTGTGGATTAACAAATTGACGAATTAAATTGATTTGTAAGTAGCTCATCACGGCTGCATCAAGTGCAGAAGCGCCAGCTTGTGGGTTACAACCATGAGCGTTTTTACCGAAGAATTCAAATTTAATTGGATTCAAGGCGCTTGAACGACCGCCAACACCGTTATGGCTACCAGGATGTACCATCAAAGCAACGTCGACATCATCAAAGACACCAGCGTCAGACATGCTGACTTTCCCACCAAAGTTTTCTTCTGCAGGGGTTCCAACTACAAGTAACTTCCCACCAAATTGATCAATAATTTTTTTAACCGCTTCACCAGTCGCGATTCCGATTCCAGCAATTAAGTTATGACCACAACCATGACCGACTTCTGGTAGGGCATCAAATTCGCACATTACGGCAATTGTTGGCCCAGGTTTACCAGTATCGTATTCACCGATAAATCCAGTTGGAACAACATAACCGGAAGTTGTTTTAAAGCCTGCATGATCTAAGTAATCTACGAGTAAGGCCATCGTTTCAAATTCTTCATTCCCAATTTCAGGATTGTCATACATGATTTGAACTAAATTCATATAAGCATCAATATTATTTTCAACAGATTGTAAAAGGGTATCTTTCGCTGTAAGAGTCATTTTAAAACCATCCTATTCTTCGATTGCATCGACTGCAAGTTTTGTATATTCAGCACGCCATTTTTCTAAATTACCATTTTCAAGATTTTCTTTGATTACTTTGTTTGCGACTTCAATCAAAGCTTTGTTGTCACGTCCTTTTGGAAAACCAATAACGTTAGTTGCGTATTTTTGTTCAGGATCAAGGTCAAAAGTTTCTTGCGGTAAAATTTCTAAATCTGGGAATGTTGCAAGCATTGGGATAACATGTGAAGTAGAAACAGTAATTGCATCTACGTCACCAGAGTTTAACGCTAAGATTGCGGCATCCATTGTACCAAATTGTTTGATCTTTTTCTCATCAGTAACCGTTGTTGCAAGTTCATATTGGATTGAACCGGCTTGTGCACCGACCTGAAGTTTAGCTTCTTTAATTTCATCTAACGAAGTATATTTTTTAGCAGTTTCTTTCGTCATTAATAAACCTTGGAAACCATCGGCAGCTTCTTGTTGATAGCCATCTGAAAATTCCATCACTTGGCCACGTTCATCGGTTCCTACGAAAGCAGCAATTCCAAGATCGACACTACCGGTTTGAATATTGGCTAAGACACCGTTAAAGTCAGTCGGTTTGATTTCAAGTTCCACACCAATTTCATCGGCAATTGCTTGAATTAAAGCGACATCGCTTCCTACTATTTCTTTTTTACCGTCTTTTAAAATATAAAATTCAGCAGGTGGGAAGTCAGGTGACGTTGCCATCACAATTTTTCCAGCTTCTTTAATTTTACTTAATTGATCGGTTCCAGCATCTGATTTTGAACCATCTGTTGTGTCATTTGTCAAGCCGCCACCACACGCTGCTAAGACTGTCATTGTTAATAGGCCAACCACGGCTAGTTTAAATTTATTTTTCATTTTATTTTCCTCCAATTTGTTGTACTAAAAAGTAATTTGATCTAAAAATTCTTTGGTACGTTGTTCTTTCGGATGATCAAAGAGTTCTTCTGGGGTTCCTTCTTCAACGATAACCCCTTTATCAATAAAGAAGACACGGGAAGCAATTTTTTTAGCAAAGTTCATTTCATGTGTCACGATAACAGTTGTTAAATGACTTTTGGCTAAATCTTGAATAACGAGTAATACTTCTTTAACCATTTCAGGATCAAGGGCTGAAGTCGGTTCATCAAACAACATAACTTCCGGTTCCATCGCTAGTGCGCGAGCAATAGCGACCCTTTGCTTTTGACCACCAGATAATTTGCTTGGATAAACATCTTTTTTATCGAGTAATCCGACTTTTTTCAAAAGTTCTTCGGCAATTTTTGTTGCGGCTTCTTTGGATAATTTTTTTAATTTCATCGGTGCTAAAATAATATTTTCTAAAACCGTCATATTTGGGAATAAATTAAAGTGTTGGAAAACCATTCCGATTTGCTGACGAATCAAATCAATGTCACTTTCTTTTAAGTCTTTATCGGTTAATGAATTTTCTTTAAAGAAGACTTCACCACCAGTTGGTTGTTCCATCAAGTTTAAACAACGAAGAAATGTTGATTTACCTGAACCAGAGGGACCAATCACAGCTAAAATCTCACCTTTTTTAATTTCAGTGGAGATTCCTTTTAAAACTTCTAAGTCTCCGTAACTTTTTTGTAGATTAACTGTTTTAATCATAAATACTTAACCTCTTTTCTAACTGTTTCATTAAGGCTGTTAAAGTGAATGTCAGGAAGAAATAAATGATTGCGACAATGATTAGTGGTTCAAAGATAGAATAAGTCGATGCTTTAACGATATTCGTTGTATACATGACATCAAAGATTCCAACAACCGATACAATAGAAGATTCTTTAATCATTGCGATAAATTCATTACCTAAACCTGGTAAAATCACTCGAATCGCTTGAGGGATAATAACCGAACGCATTGTTTGGCGACGACTTAATCCAAGTGAGCGACCGGCTTCCATTTGCCCTTTATCAATGGCATCTAAGCCACCACGTAATAACTCGCAGATATAAGCACCTGAGTTAATGGATAAGGCCACGACGGCAGTTAAAAATTCTCGCGAGCCGTATGTATCACCTAAGAAGGTTAAAGCGGGAAGGGTCACACCAATTAGCGGTAAGCCATATAACCAAATATATAATTGAATGAGTATGGGTGTTCCGCGAATGACTTGCGTATACACAGCCGCAATTCCTTTAAAGAAACGATTTGGTGATTGTTGGAGTAGTGTGGCTAGCAATCCGATAATTGAACCAAAAAAGACGGTCATTAACGATAGAACAATCGTAACAATTGTGCCATCAATGAAAGTGGGAATCCATTTTGTCATTTTTCCAAAATCAACAACAATCCCCACAAGATGAAAATAATCCATTTGAAGACTCCTTTCGAAAATATTCATTATTTTGTTCTTTCTATGAATATTATTTACGTTTTGTTAGTATATAATGTATAATAATTCATTTTAAAAGGGAAAGCAAGCATATTTATTTATTATTTTGAAAGAAATATTCAATGTTCGGATTTTATGAAAGAAAGGGATTTCATGACAAAATAGGAAAAATACGATACTCTATCTATAGAATATAAAAATTAGGAGGTAAGCAAATGAGTCTAACAAGTACGTATACATTAAATGATGGGAATAAAATTCCAGTTGTCGGATTTGGTACGTGGCGAACGCCAGATGGAGAAATTGCAAAGCATGCTGTATTAAAAGCGTTAGAAGCCGGTTATCGCCATATTGATACGGCGGCCGCTTACCATAACGAGGGATCTGTTGGGGTAGCGATTGCTGAAAGTGGGATTGCACGCGAAGAATTATACATTACAACCAAGTTAGCTAATCCTGTTGGTACATATGAAGGTGCGGTTCAAGCAATTGATGAATCACTGAGAGCACTTGATACAGAGTATATTGATTTATATTTAATTCATTGGCCGACACCAATTACTTACCGTGAGTACTGGGAAAAACGCAATGCCGATTGTTGGCAAGCGATGGAAGAGGCAGTTGTCGCGGGAAAAATTAAAAGTATTGGGGTTTCAAATTTCTTACCTCACCATTTAGAGAAACTATTTGAAACGGCAACAATTCAGCCAGCCGTCAATCAAATTTATTTAAATCCCAGTGATCAACAGGTGGAACTTGTAGCCTTTAATAAAGCAAATGATATTTTAAGTGAAGCCTATAGCCCACTAGGTACGGGGAATATTTTAGAAATTAAAGAATTACAAAGTTTAGCGGAAAGTCATCATAAATCGATTGCGCAAATTGTTTTGCGTTGGAGTTTACAAAAAGGCTTCTTACCATTACCGAAATCAGTGACAGATAGTCGAATTGTTGAAAATAGTTTACTATTTGATTTTGAATTGTCCGAAGCAGAAATGACGCAGATTGATCAATTGCAAGGAGCAGCTGCAAGCGCACTAAATCCAGATGAAGTCAGTTTCTAAAGATTTTGAAAAACTTGAACCCCTAATGAAAAGGTTCAAGTTTTTTTCTTGCTCAATTACTAAATAAGTCGTATTCTTTTTACTAGTATTTTTTTGTTAGGAGCGGAATTTTAGATGAATTTATATCAATCGCTACAAATATCCCCATTCGAACTAAAAAGTCGAGTGAAAGAGGGAACGACGAAAAAAATAAAAAAACTACTATATAATGGTCTTATTTTTACGCTCAGTATTAATGCTTTTATTTTCTGTACTATTTATTTTCGGTAGTACAAATGTTTTTGAGCAAAAACAAAGTAGCTCAGCTGTGGTCTTATTATGCTTATTACTTAGTTTACGTGCCGTTGACTTTGGTTATAACGTTAAGGAAAGTATCGTAGGTTTAGATCTTGTTTTTACCATTCTTTTAATTGTGCTGCAAATTGTCGGCTAGTTATCACCTGTGATTGCTTTTATGCTACATTTTGCATCATTAGTTTCCATTTTTTATATAACAAGTTACGATTGAAATTATGGTAACCCGATTTTGTATAGTTTTTCTTACATGTTTTTAGTTGGAATAGTCAACCTTGGAGTACTTTGGGTTCACGGACCACCTTAATGGTTACGGTGTATCTTTTATTTGCGTTCATTTATTATAAAAAACATCGTAATAAACATGTGGATCATACATTTAAGTCACGTATGCTCGGTGAAAAGTTTTTGAATGAGAATAATCGCTTCTTATTATTTTTAGCGTTTGGTATGAGCTTGTTTTTCTTAGTGATGCATTTATTCTCATTGGAAAGATTTATGTGGGCGGGATTTGCGTGCTCTTCCTTGCTAGCAGGCAATCATCAACAATTAAAAGAACGTTCGATTGCTCGATTGCTTGGAGCGATTAGTGGCTCCGTCTTGTTTTTAGTGGTGATGCGCTATTTGCCAAGTGATTATTGGCTATTTGTCGGTCCAGCTGCTGGATTTTTCCTAGGATTTTCAACAAATTATCGTAATCAAACAATGATTAATTGTTTTGGAGCCTTATTGCTAGCTCAAGGAATCTATGGGTTAGAACCGGCTGTTTCTTTACGAGTACTATTGAACATGTTTGGTATACTCTTCGGTGTGACCTATCTTTTAGGAATGAAAAAATCTTCCAGTATATCAATATAAAAAAATTCGAGTAAGTTAATTAGCTATTTTTTAAGTCGTTTTCGTTAGGAAAACGACTTTTTCAGTGTTTATAAATCAATTGAAAAGGCTAAGAAGTACAAAAAAATAGTTTGAAAAATGGTATTTTCTATCGGTATGGTATAATTAGACTGAAAGTAGAGGAGGTTTTGACGATGAACAATCTATTTGTACAGTCGATTGAGTCGACTTTTAAAGGTGCTTATCAGGCAGTTACCCGTTTCTTTATGTCAAGTTTTGGAGCATTTGTCTTTATGCTAATAACATTGTTCCGAATTCAAAGTACAGATTCAATCCAAAATGCGAATCGAATCTTTTTCGATAGTTTACAATGGTCGGCAGCGTTAATTGCAATCGTCGGATTGGCATCGGTTACTTATGTTCGTAGTCGAAATAATCAGTCGAGGAACCTGCTGATTGCTAATAGTCTCACCGCAGTCAGTGGTGTAGTGGCATTTTTACTGCTCTATTTTTTAGGAGGAACAAAAGTAACCTCCGATAGTTATTATCGCTATCCCGGATTAACCAATTTAGCTCAGGCACGGATGGCCATTGTCATTGGAGTTGTTTTTATTGCTTTTATTTTATTTGCAGCCAAGCCATGGATTAATAGATATGTTGCTCGTACGATTTTTATGACTGAAAAATCGGTTATCATCTCTGGCATTTATGGCTTCGTTCTACTGGCAGGAACGGCCGCAGTCGCAGGAGCCATTCAAGGACTGCTTTACCCGGCTATGAGTTTTAAAGTGTATCAGCATTTATCAACAATGATTGGCTTTATCGCATTTATGTTATTTTTAGGTTACTTACCGGATTTTTCTAAAGGTGAAGAAGATCAAATACGGCGAGAAAGAGAAGAACAGCCTGGTTTTATCCAATTGTTATTTTCTTATATTATTGTACCGATTACGTTGTCGTTAACCGTCGTCTTGTTACTATGGACCGTCCGAATTATTTTCCAAGGAGTCGGTGAGAATTTCTTGCGTTTGTCAGGCATTGCCACTACGTATACGGTTGTCGGTATATGGCTACATATCATGGTTCAAGAAGCCGATAACGCACTAGCTAAGTTTTATATGAAAGTCTATCCAATGGCGACCTTAATCATTTTAGCCTTTGAAGGTTGGGCGATTTTTAATCAACTAAGAAATTATAGTATGCAAACAACCGAATACTATTTTGTTATTGTTTGGATTGTTGCTATAATCGCTATGATTTTATTAGTTATGAAAATGCAAAAGAGCTATGCGATTGTTTTAGCAATGACGATGTTTAGTATGATTTTTACGGTCTTACCAATTGTCGGCTATCAGAGTTTACCAATCATGTTACAAACCAATCGTTTAGAAAAATTATTAACGCAAGCCGATATGTTCGATGGCGCAAAAATTATTCCAAGTAGCTCGGAGCTTGCAAGAATCGAACGAGAAAAAATTACGGTGGCGGCCACCTTCTTATCTAGGCAGGATCAAGAAAAAGTACCGAAATGGTTAAAAATCGGTGCTTATGACGATCAATCATTTAAAGAAGTTATGGGCTTTGATCCAATCTTCCCAAGGCAAGATGATACGCCGCCAACACCACCAGGTCAGCAAGTCAAACGAACGATCTTAAGAAGAGATAATCAGGCCTTTTCGATCAGTCCGTTTGATTGGCAAGTACCTTTGGTCTATAGTGAAAGCACGAAAGAACAGGTGGGTACATTTAAAGGTGCGCAAGGTGAATTCAAAATTAAATGGCAGCAAGATGATGCGACTAAAAAACCACCTACGATAGAAGTGACACTGGATGAGCGTGAAATTTTAAAAGAATCACTAGCAACATTTACCAATCAATTGATGGATAAATATCCACCAACAGTTGAATCCAGTGAAAAAGGTGAAGCACTAGGAGTTTCCGATTTGCAATTCAATTTTGAAAGTCCAGAAATTAAAGGTTCTGTGATGTTCAGTTATATAGAAATAATGGTGGATGAAAATACCGATGAAACCACCTATTGGACTGAAATTGAAGGAATTTATGTTAGTGAGGCAACACCATAAAAAAAGAGTCGGTGAAGTGATCAGCACTTTTCCGACTCTTTTTTGTATAGTTTTTGTATAGAATGAAGATATGAGATTTTAGAATTAACCCTCATATCAAAACGCTCAAAAGAATAACTTCTGATTGAAACGGTATTTTTTGAGCTGCTACTCGGAGATAAGAGTTCATTAGGATAAAATCACAGCCCAATTTTCTATAATGCTCGCTTATCTCTCGTATCAAAACGTTCAAAAGAATAACCTCTTATTGAAAATGATTCTCTTTTTCAAGTTATATCTTATCGTTGATGTTGGTGCTATGGTAGGTATATGGATAAGTGATTATTCGTGAGAGGAGTGGGAATCATGGAAAAAATTAAAGGAAACACACAATTTTTAAGTACTGCCAGTTGTATCTTATTTTTGGTGATAGGATTAATTATGGATTTGGGGTTTGGCTGGCCGCATAGTTGGGTACTTTTTGTCCTTTCAGTTACAACGGGTGGATTAGAAATTGCTTGGAATGGCTTGAAAGAGCTATTTGAAGACAAACATTTTAATGTCGATTTATTGATGATCTTAGCTGCACAGTCAGTGCAGGTTTAATTGGTGATTGGCGTGAAGGCGCGTTATTGATTTTTATTTTTAGTTTGAGTCATTTGTTAGAAGAATTCACAACCGAAAAAAGTGCGCGTGAAATTAATCGCTTGCTAGATAGACAACCCAAAAAAGCCCGTAAGATTTTGGCTTCGGGCGAATATCAGTTAGTTGAGACGAGTGAGCTCGTTCTAGGTGATCGGGTCGCAATTTTTAAAGGGGAAAATATTCCAATCGATGGCATTATTTTAGAAGGCGCGTCGGAAATTGATGAATCCGTCATTAATGGTGAGAGTGTTCCACGTTTAAAACAACCAACAGATGAAGTTTTTGGCGGAACGTTAAATTTAGGTGATGCTCTGGAAATCGAAGTCAATCGTGAACAATCAGAGACGGTGATTGCTAAAATTATTGCACTGGTTGAAGAGGCACAAAACAGTCAAACGAAGACTGAAAGTTTTATTCAACGAATTGAAAATCGTTATGTCATGATTATTGTCTTCGGTGTTCCTTTAGCTATTTTATTGTTCCATTTTGGTTTTGATTGGACTTGGACTGAAAGTATTTATCGTGGTGTTAACTTACTAGTTGTTGCTAGTCCATGTGCTTTGGTTGCAAGTTCAACGCCAGCTTTACTAAGCGCAATCAGCAATGGTGCGCGCCATGGAATGTTGTTTAAAGGTGGAACCTATCTCGAAGCATTAGCTGAAATGAAAAGTATTGCTTTTGATAAAACAGGAACATTAACCAAAGGAGAATTTACCGTCACCGATACCTATTGGGCGAGTGATGAAAATGAAATTATTCCTTTTGTTTTAGGTTTAGAAGAAAAAAGTACACACCCGCTCGCTCAGGGAATTGTGAATCATTGGAAAAATGATTATACGAGTCAATCGCTAGAAACCCAAGAAATTACGGCCATGGGGATTCAAAGTAATTACAATGGGGATACTTATTACATTGGTAAAAAACGAGGGGCTGACTTGGATCCAGAAGCGTTACTCGATTGGAAGAAACAAGGAAAAACCGTTATTTATGTTGAGAAGAATCATCAATTTATCGGTGGTATCGCCTTACTGGATACATTGAATAATAATGCTAAGGAAGCGGTGCAATATTTTAATCGACAAGGGATTCATACAGTAATGTTAACTGGCGATAACTGCTACACAGCGGAAACAATTGCGAAAGAAGCAGAAATTTCCGAGGTTTTCAGTGAATTATTGCCGGCTGAAAAAGTTGAACATGTCAAAAAACAAAAAGAAATTTATGGTAAAAATGCCATGGTGGGTGACGGAGTGAATGATGCGCCCGCACTTGCGACCGCGACCATTGGGATTAGTATGGGTGAGGGAACCGATGTTGCGATGGAAGTTTCGGATGTGGTAATTATGGAAAATAACTTATCCAAACTTGTTTATACTCACCGTCTTTCAAAGAAAATGAAACGAGTTATCAAGCAAAATATTCTATTTAGTGTCACAGTCATTGTGACGTTAATTATTTTGAATTTAATGCAGAAATTAACGATTCCATTAGCAGTAATTGGTCATGAAGGTAGTACGATTCTGGTTATTTTAAACGGGTTACGGTTATTAAAAGAAGAAAAATAAATGTGCAGTTTAACAAATGAATAAGTGGTACTTGGTTTAATCGGTGGAAATATTTCTGCCGATTTTTTTGTATTGCGTTAACGAAAAATGATTTAAGAGTAGCTAAATTTTAGAAAAAACCTTTGACAAATGAATAAGTAATCATCTATAATGAAGATAACAAATGAACGGATATTCATATATTCATTGTGGAGGGATTAGTATGTTACCAGAATCTGAGCATCAACAATCAATTACTAAAGAAGAACAAAAACATCATAATTGCAGTCATCAACACGAACATGAACACGGACAGGTTGCATCCAGTTGTGGGCACAACCATAACCATGGCAAATCTCCAGTCATATTATATTTGATTGGCTTAGTTGTCTATTTAATGGCGCTTTTTTTACCAACAAGCATTTTTATTACAAATCTTTTAATGTTGATATCAATGGTTACAGCTGGCTACCATGTTATTTTAGAAGGAATTGGTGAAACGATTGCGGATAGCCTGCGTTTAAAAAAGCTTTGGCCAAACGTCCATGTTTTAATGACGTTAGCTGCAATTGGGGCCGCAATTATTGGCGATTATGATGAAGGGGCGTTGCTCATTTTAATTTTTGCTGGTGCGCATTTCTTAGAAGATTACGCTGAAAATCGTAGTAAACGTGAAATTACTTCTTTATTGAAGATGAACCCAACGCAAGCGCGTTTGATGAAAGAAAATGGCGAAGTGACTTTGGTTGCTGTTGAAACATTGGAAATTGGTGATCAATTACAAATTTTACCAGGCGATCAAATTCCAACAGATGGTGTAATCGTAACCGGAGGCAGTTTGCTAAATGAATCTTCTATTAATGGTGAAAGTATGCCAGTAGAAAAATTGGTTGGTGACGAAGTCTATGGCAGTACGATTAATGGTAATGGCACATTGACAATGAAGGTGACCAAAGATTCAACAGAAACCGTCTTTGCTAAAATACTCTCATTGGTTGATCAATCCCAACGTAACTTATCACCAACTGCGACAAAAATTAAAAAGATTGAACCATTATATGTTAATAGCGTATTAGCCTTGGTCCCGCTCTTTATCTTAGCAGGTGTTTTCCTCTTTGATTGGGGATGGTATATAAGTTTTTATCGCGGCATGGTTTTAATGATTTCGGCTTCACCATGTGCATTGGCAGCCAGTGCGATTCCTGCAACATTATCTGGTATTTCGAATTTAGCTAAAAGAGGTGTCTTGTTTAAAGGCGGTACGTATTTAGCGAATTTAGCAGAAATTAAAGCCGTTGCCTTTGATAAAACGGGAACGTTAACCCAAGGCAATCCTTCCGTGACGGATGTTTATTTTGTCGATAGAGAAAGAACAGAAGAATGGATTCAAATGATTGTTTCAATGGAAAAAAGTGCTAACCATCCACTGGCAAAAGCAATTTTAAGTCATTTTAAAGATGTTAAGCCGATGGAAATTGATGTTCATAATGAAATTGGTAAAGGGCTCGTCGCAACGGTTAAAAATAATCATTACCAAATTGGTAAAAAAGATTTCTTTTCAAATGTGTCCCAAGATCTTTTAGCACAAGCAGATCAACTAATGAGCAAAGGAAAAAATGTTGTTTTTTTTAGTGAAAATGAAATTGTAGTGGGTTATCTTGCGATGATGGATTTACCACAAGAAAATGCCAAAGATGTGATTGACTATTTACATCAGCAAGAAATTCAAACCGTCATGATTACTGGTGATGCACAATCAACAGGTGAGGCAGTCGCTAAA
Source organism: Enterococcus eurekensis (assembly GCF_042654605.1). Lineage (NCBI taxonomy): Bacteria > Bacillati > Bacillota > Bacilli > Lactobacillales > Enterococcaceae > Enterococcus > Enterococcus eurekensis. The sequence continues at coordinate 90,636 of NZ_JBHSGT010000013.1, read as the reverse complement.
TTACTAGGCATCGATGAAGTTAAGGGCAATGTTTTACCGGAAAATAAATATAAAATTATTGAAGAATTGCAACAAAAATATGGGAAGACGACCATGATTGGGGATGGTATTAATGATGCGCCTGCTTTAGTGAAAGCCGATATTGGCTTTGCGATGGGCGACGGTACAGATGTTGCAATAGATGTGGCTGACGCTGTTATTATGAAAAACGACCTAACCCGTTTGAAAACAGCGCATCAAGTGTCTAAGAAGTTAGATCGAGTCGTGATGCAAAATATTGTTTTTTCAATGTTGATTGTCGCATTACTTGTCGGATTAAATTTCTTCGGTAAAATTGACATTGGTATCGGTGTTCTTGCCCATGAAGGAAGTACAATCGTCGTTTTATTAAATGGGCTAAGATTGCTAGTGCCGGTTAAGGAATGACACCAAAAAGATAATTAAATGGAGTAAAATCCTAAAAATTAGAATTTTAAGTCTAATTTTTAGGATTTTTTTATTATTTTTATTTTATAAAAATAACGAGATTTATCGAGAGGTCAAATTCCAATATACATAGACATGAATAATGATTTAATAATTAATGTTTTTTAATTCAGATATACTTTTTATATAAAAACCTTCTGTTTTTTTGTTCGATATAGAACGAATTTATTCAAAAGGAACAAAAAAGGCGAGGTATTATTTAAAAGGACCAAAAGTGAGCAAGATGCTTGTTTTTTTAGAAAAAAGTGATATTATCAATCTTGCTATAGAAGAAGTGAGTAACTTGAAACAGATTTTCGAGAAATTAATGGGTGACAAAACACCCAATGTCTATGAAATAGACTCGTTATTTTTCGATAAGAAACGTAAGAAATAAACGGGTTCTATAGACCAAAAAAAAAGGAGGATTATATATGTTATCAAAAGACATGAATAATCAAGAAAATCAAAAGAAACAAAATGGAAACCGTCGCTATTCAATTTTATTACTAGCCCTGTTATTTATCGGAATGGCAACTTACGGAACGTATGCTTATTTTACAGACAGCACATCAGTTAATGGGAATATTAAATTAGAGACAGGTACAGTTAAATTTTCTGATATTACGGAATCCAATTGGGAGTATCAAAAAAATGGAAATGAGAAAATTAGTTCTACTGAAGTTGAAGATTTTGATTTTCAAAATGTTCAACCTGGTGATTCTTTTATAAAAACAGTACAGGTTGAATATACAGGTACATTGGATGGGATTGTGACAGTAAAACAGTTTACTAATGAGAAACTTAAGAAAGGTCTACAGTATACAGTTTTAGTAGATGGTAAAGGTATAGAACCTAATGAAACAATCCGTGTCGGAAAAGATAAATCATTCAATGTAACTTTAGAAGTAACAATACCTTTACTTAAAGAAGTTGAAGAAAAACCTACTGCAGAACGACAAAATATGGAGTTTAATCTAGATGAACTTGCTGAAGCAGTGACATTCTCTGTTGAACAAACTGGACTATAATAATAACGATAATTATAAAGGAGAATCACTAAGATGAAGAGATACCGAGTATATGTGTCACTACTTCTATTAGTGACTCTCTTTTTTCTTATCTATCCCTTTCAAACAACCTATGCTTATTTCACAGATCACACGTCAGTTAATGGTAATATTAGTTTGAAGACAGGAACGTTGTCATTAGCTGATATCGCAGCGAGCAGTTTAACGTTTAAAACAGAAACAAAGTTGCCAGTAACAACTGTTGTTAAAAATACGGGTAGCTTAGATGGGAAGTTAACGGTCAAAGAAATAAGTGCCATTCAAGATGGTAAATCAGTTAACTATAAAGAATATTTTGATGTGAACGTCACTTTTGATGATTCTAATATTACTGCTTCATCAATCCGAAACATGACGGTAATAGTAACTAAGAAAAAAGATTGGGCGAAAGAAAAACTGATAGAATTAGCTATCCCAGTTCGAATTAGTCAAACGAATGTAGTAGGGGATCAATCGGGGTTTATCGATCAGAAAATTTATCGTATAACTTTGACAAATAATAGTGTGACAACGCCAGAATGGCCAGAATTTAAAGAAAATGGCTATATTGCGCAACCTTTATATCGAAGTGTTGTAGATGGAAAATTGACAACTGTTATGCCCGGTGTTGTTTATTTAAAATACACAGGGAAGTATATAGATGAATTTAAAGAAGAAGTCAAAAAACAAGCTAATGGAATGAACTACACGATTTCAGAATTAACACACATTGCTAATCAAGGCTTTAAAATAGTACTCACTCACCGAGAAGGAACGTTAGGCCAGATTGAGGACAAGCATTTTTCTATTATTCAATTTCATATATCGGGAGTTAGTAATCGAATTAACTTTCACTGGGGGACGCCACCATTTTCTTTTCCGTTAATACTTAGTAAAGATTTTAAACAAATTGGGCATGGTGACGATCCAGAGATAAAAGATAATTTTATTATTAATGAAAGAGAAGAAATACCTTTTGTCCCTTTTACAAGTTGGGAACCAGCGTCAGAAATTCGAAATAAACGGCTTTCTGAAGTTGAAAAAGAGTACTTCAAGAAAAATATTAAATTAGAAGCGACCAATCCAGATAAATTGAATGTACATTATACTAAAGACTATTCTGCAATGGTATTAGAAGCGAAAACAAATGGAGATTTAGGATATATTGAATTACGTGATAATAATACCAAAAAAGTCGTTTTTAGACGAAAAGTAAAAAATCTAGTCCAGAGTCTAGATAACCAAAAGATAAATAATGCGATTGAATCGAGTGTCGCTCAGGAAACAACATCTACTAGTCAATCGATAAGCGATGTTGATTTCTTCTCAGAGTCAGTCGAAATGTCGAAAAGCGAGTCCGGAATAACAACGGACACTCAAGAGACTGAAACAACAGAATCATATGAAACTAGTAGTGAAATTAGTTTCATACAGGAATCGTTTTCTGATATTGAAGAGGGCTCGTCTGAAGAGAGTCAGATTGTTTCTTCCTCAGAAATGATGTCTGAAGTCGGTTCAACGAATGAAAACTTGTTTGGAGAAATAAAATGAAAAAAATTATACCGATAATTTTAAATAGCCTTGCGACCGTTTTTGTAGCGGTCATTTTATTGTTCGCTTTTTTGAATTTTTCATCTGCGCCTGAAAAAAAAGGACTTTTTGGTTATAAAGGATTTATTGTCCTAAGTGATAGTATGGTACCGGAATTTGAAGCAGGTGATTATATTATCGATCAAGTAGTCCCTTTTGAAGAACTATCTGTGGGGGATGTTGCTTCTTATATGGATGATAAAAATGTCTTGGTAACGCATCGTGTCCATGAAAAAACAGCAGAGGGACTTTTATTAAAAGGGGACGGCAATGATTTTGTCGATGCAACCGTAGTTACCGAACAAAATTATATTGGAAAACACAAATATACAGTTCACAAATTAGGTCTATTAATGATAAAATTAGGACAACCGATTGTCTTAGTTGTCATCAGTCTTTTATTTGGTATTTATTTACTCTATCATTTCTTTAAGAAAAGCTAGAATAACTAAGTAAATCAACCGATAGGACTAAGATAAGAATCTTAGAACGATGGGTGTTGATTTGTAAATTGACAAAGCGTAAAAAGAGTATTTGTATCTTAGCAATTTTTTGTTTGTTCCTAGTCATTTTTTATGAAATGAAGGACAAAATGAATCAACGAAATCGTGACAATAAATATTATCTATCAACCGTCTTTCGACTAGATGAAAGCATTGATCGCTATATGGAAGGTGTCTATGAAGAAATCATTATTGAGCAGGCACTCTCCAAGGAAGATTTTCTAGAAAAAATTAAAAATGAATTAGAACGAAGCAACGAGCCCACACGAATTACTTTAAAAGATGTTACGAACTATCCAGATGAAATCAATCAAAGTGATGGAGAATTTTCAGAAGTGACTTTTAGTAATTCTGGGACGAATCACCGTCTAATGTATACACATCGTTTCGATCTAAAACCTGAAGAGTCATTATCTGAAGCCCCTTTCGTTGTGATATCAGATGGAAAATTAGGCTTGGTTTCGAATGTCTTAGAATTCAATGTCCGCCTGGTGACATCGAATCCACCTGAACAATGGATTAATTATTTACCATCATTTGTAGAGAAAATTAAAGAGGCAAATGGTTTTCATCAATCAGAAACAGTTGTGCATATTCTTTCAGAACGAAACGAGTATATTTATAATTCTAAGTATCCAGAGGCGTTAACAACAATTGTTGAAAGTCATATTGCAAAAAAGTAATGGAGTAATCAATGATAAAATTAATAAAAAAAGTAATGAGCCTTCTAGGTTTATTATTTGTTGTTTTTGTGCTGTTCATCGCCGTGTTAAATTATTTTTCAAATCCGGTCAAACGTTCACTGTTTGGCTATCGAGGCTATACGGTGATTAGTGGAAGTATGGAACCGACTCTCTCTCTTGGAGACTATATTATTACCAAAGAACATGATTTTGATCACTTAAAAGAGGGCGATGTGATTTCATTTGAAAATGGTCAAACGATCGTTACTCATCGAATTGAAAAAACACTCCCTGACGGGCGCCTTATCACTCGTGGAGATGCCAATCGGATTGACGATCAATTAGCTGTTGGTGAGGATGAATATATTGGGCAAATGCGTTTTCGAATTCCCTATCTAGGAAAAATTATGATTTGGCTACAAGAACCAATTATTTTCGGAATTGTAATGGCGTTGATTGCTACCCGATTATTGATAGCAATTTTTTTCTACTCTGAGAAAGAGAGTCGGGAAACGAATACGCATTAATTGTTTGAATCAAAAATAAGATAGTAACAATTCTAGAAAAAGCACGGTATCAAACCATTTTTAGTGGTTGATACCGTGCTTTTTGATAGGAATTATTTTTCTTGTTCTTTTTGAATAGCAGTTACGCCACCTTCAATTACGGTCGCTTTAAGACCTTTATTTTTTAAAAACGATGCAGCAGTTGTGGCACTATTTCCTGATCCACAAAGGGTAAAAATTTCTTTTTTAGTATCCAATTGATTGTATTCATTCGCTAAATCATTAAGTGATATGGCTACTAAATTTTTTGTTGGAGCAGGCTTTGTAACGGACGCTTGATCGCGAACATCCAATAAAATGTAATCTGTTTCATTCGTAAGAAAGTCGTGTGCCGATATAGTTTCGGTTTTTACTAGTAGTTCGGCTGGAATTTCAGTAACTAATAAGTAGCCGTCAACTTGATGAGAAGATGGATTATTAGTTTGTTGTTCAAGTAGTTGTATCACTTCTTTATCTTCGTTTTCTAAGATGAAAATAAGTGGTCGTTGTGAATCGAGTAATGGAGGCGCTACTTTTTTAAATTTAGCATAAGGAATATTTATCGCGCCTTTAATTGAACCAGACTGATAATCATGTTGCAACCGCGTATCGATAATTTGTTGCGTTTGAACATCTTGAATTGTTAATTTTTTCAACAGAATCACTCCTTAGAAATTATAGGTTAGTCTCAGTATACAACAAATTTTAATATTTTGACAAAAAGCTATTGTAGAAACTAATCTTGTTATTCAAAGGTTAATAAGTAATAAGGTTAAATCTTCTTCCTAATATAACTTTCCGTTAAGAAAAGAAATATGTTTGATAAAACAAAGACAATAAAATATCTTTTAGTGATAGGATAGGTATAAAGAGTCGCAATAAGTATGGATATAACGTCCTCCAATTCCAAGTAACGAAAAGCAAAAGAATCCTTAAAGCATTACGTGGTGGGGTGGAAAGAAAGTAAAAGGAGGAATATCAAATGACCCAAAAATATGATCCACAGTTAGTTAAAAAAATTCAAGAAAAACAATATAAGGAAATTAAACGTGGCGTAGAAGTGATTGTTAAACCCATCCCAGATTCGGATATTAAAGGAGCGATGGATCCAAGGCTTTATCGTTCTATGAAAAAAGTACATTTTTTAATGAAATGGATACCAAAAAGCCTAATGAAAATCGATATGGGACCTAAAACTATCCAGCGTTTGCGTAAAATGTTTAACAGTGTTGATAGTACACCAATGGTGAATGAAACAATCGAGGAAGTTCATCAAACCGTTCAAGCGTCGGATGGTTATGTGATTCCGATTACAATCTTTAAAAGTCAAAAGACAATACCGAATGCGCCAATTTTATACTTTATTCATGGGGGCGGTTTTTTGGCTGGTCGTACAGAAGTTGTAGCCGAAGCGCTTAGACTGTTTGTAGCTAATACTGGAATGATTGCTGTCGGTGTCGATTATCGTCTAGCGCCAGAAAACCCTTATCCAGTAGGACATACTGATTGTTTTACCGTATTGAAATGGCTCGGATTAAATGCAAAGTCATTTGGAGGAGATAGTCAAAATATTTTTGTCGGAGGCGACAGTGCGGGCGGTAATTTGACGCTTTATTGTAGCAATCAAGACATTGAAGAAGGAACGAATCTTATTCGAGGTCAAATTTTGCTCTATCCAACGGTTAATATGGGTGGGATTAAGGATAAATACACGACCTTTACTATGGATGATATTGACATGTATGAAAAACATGAAGCACTCATTCGCCCATCAATTGAAATGTTTAGTCAAGCGCAAGAGATGTTTGAAAAGATTTTAGGAACGAACGATATCATGAATAAAGATTTAACACCATATGTTGAGGTCAGTGAAAAATCGCCTGTAACGATGATTAGTTCAGGAGAACACGATTTTTTAACAATTGAAAGTCTAGCCTACGCTAAAAAACTTAAAGACCATGGTGTAGATGTGACCTTCACTTATTATTGTGGGCTTGGACATGCATACATTGACAATATTGGTAACTATCCGCAAGCAGAGGATTGTATGATTGATATTGCCAATTTTATTCGGCGAAATAAAGTCTAGTTCATTCATTAGATTAAAAGGATGAAGTGGCCCTTATTAGTCTAAGCCTGACATAGAAAAATTTTACGAATTATGAAGTCATTTCTTCAATCTTTTTGAAGAATATTCAATTCTCATAAAGCCCTTCGTTGTTAATTATTTTCAAGCTTGTTATAATGAAGTGATATTAAAAGCAATGTTTGCTCTGAAAAGGGTAAGCAATTGGGGGAGAAAAAGAATGAGAAACATTAAATTAACAATTGAGTACGATGGCCGACGTTATTTAGGATGGCAACGTTTAGGGGATTCAGAGAAAACAATTCAAGGAAAAATCGAAGGCGTTTTAGAACAAATTCTTGGCGAAAAAATTGAAATTATTGGATCAGGTCGTACCGATTCAGGGGCACATGCACGTGGACAAGTTGCGAACTTTAAGACGGCAAGCAACATGGATTTAACTGAAATGCAGAACTTATTAAATCGCTATCTACCGCGTGATATTATTATCAAAAAAATCGAAGAAGTGCACGAACGTTTCCACGCTCGCTACAATGCAGAAGGCAAAAAATATAGCTACTATATTTGGAACGAGGTTATCCCATCAGCTTTTGAAGGCTACCATACGTACTACTATCCGGAACAATTAGACATGGATAAAGTCAATGCTGCTTGTCAACGACTAGTTGGAACGTATGATTTTATTGGTTTTTCTTCTTTGAAAAAATCGAAAAAATCAACGGTTCGTACAGTTAAAGAAATCTCTGTGGAACGTGAAGGTAGTATTTTACATTTCACTTTTGTCGGTGATGGTTTCTTATACAACATGGTTCGAATTATGATGGGAACGATTTTAGAAATTGCAGCTGGTAAATTGCCTATTGAAACCATTGATGAAGTTTTTGCGAAAAAAATTCGTGCGAATGCCGGAGTGACGGCGCCAGCACTAGGACTATTCTTAGACGAAGTTTATTATCCGGAAAATAACTAAGCGAGAGCTCAACAGTCTCCGCAAGCATAGTAAAGTAGGAGAGATAGGGTGAGATGCAATCGACATAAGGCTATTGAAGTCTATCGACAATCTGTTTTTGAAGGCAGTTTAATTTGTACGACGAATGAGTTACTCTTGCGTTTTGTTACAAAGTTGCGTTCTGATTTACCGAAAAAAACCGCTCAATATCGTGTTGGAAATCTTTCACCGGGATATATGGATTATACTTACTTTGCTTTTTATGATGAATATTTGAGAAGTCAGCAATTACGCTTTGGGATTGTGTTAAATCACCATCAAATGCAATTTGAACTGTGGTTGATGGCACAAAATACGGAACGACAAGTTTTTTACTGGGAGAAGCTAAAAGAGCCAGAGTGGAATCGGGAAAAAGTAGCGATGCCTCGTTATACCGTTTTGGATACCGTGATTGAAGCCAATCCATATTTTTCTGATTTAGACAAATTAGCCGACAGTATTTTAGAAAAATATTATTAGAAGTAGAAAGAATCTATCCTTTTTTAGGTTAGGTTCTTTTTTGTGTGCTAGACACTAGAAAGTCGCTGTGTCAGAATAAAGAGAAAAGAAAGCGATGATTGAATGGGACTTGTAGTAGAAATTCAACGATTTGAAAAGATTTATCCACAATTGGTTAATCCAGAGACATTGCATGTTTTTAATGGCCAAGAGATGATGCAAGTCGTTCAAGAAAATAACTTGTTGTCAAAGAGTCTTAAAGCGTCATTTAATGAGGCGATGTGTACGCGTGCGACAAGTTATCCAATTTTTGATGAAGCATTTCAAGAATTACGCGCCAAAGGTCATCAATCGACGAGTGACCAATATCAAGAGATTGTCATTGAACATTTACGACCACTCTTTGAAAAATCTTTTGCAACGATTGTTTTATGGTTTGGCGAAGATGTTTTTTGCCAGCTGAATTTATTAACTTTATTGGCTTTTTTAGAACAAGAAAAATTAAAAATCCCGGTTCATGTGGTTACCTTTGATGAACCAACTTACGAAAAAATGACACTACATTCTGTAATATTAGATGGCTTTCAAGCAACCTATTGCCGTGTTTTAATTGAAAAAAGCCCAGCGAATACGTGTCATTTTCCAATATTGGACGAGGCAATCGAATCGTATCTTGCGCTGCAACAAAAAGACAATCCGTTCACACGCTTTATTCAAGTAAACCAGGCACTGGAAGTAGAGGCGTTAGTCAGTAAACTAATGGTGAAATTTCCACAATATGGTTATGGGGATATTCAATACGAGGAATTGATTCAAGAAGTAAAAAATAGCGCTAAGGACAATTAAATTGTTCCTAGCGCTATTTTTTTACCATTCGCGAGCTTCGTAGTCGAGGTCTCTAAACAAACGATCTTTTTCTTTTTTTGATAAGTAACGCCATTGCCCCATTGGTAAATTACCTAATTCAATATTCATAATCCGTATCCGTTGTAAGCGATAAACTTCGTAACCGAAGACTTCACACATTCGACGAATTTGGCGGTTTAAACCTTGCGTTAAAATAATTTTAAAATCATATTTTGACAATTGTTCAATCTCACAAGGCAAGGTTTTTGTACCTAAAATCCGGACGCCTTCAGACATCCCTTTAATGAATTCGGGTGTAATTGGTCGATCAACGGAAACAATGTATTCTTTTTCATGACGGCCTTCTGAACGTAAAATTTCATTCACGATATCTCCATCGTTGGTCATTAAAATTAAGCCTTCAGAGTCTTTGTCTAAGCGTCCAACGTTAAAAACACGCGGTGTGTGATTAACCAGATCTGCAAGATTTCCTTTGACACCTTTTTCAGTTGTACTTGTGATTCCAACTGGTTTGTGAAGCGCAATATAGACGTTATTTCGGGCAACGTATAGTTGATTCCCATCAACGCGGACATCATCGCCGGGATTTACTTGACTACCAATTTTAGCTTTTTTTCCATTAATCATCACGCGGCCTTCTTCGATTAACTTATCGGCCCCACGTCTTGAAGCGCGTCCCGCCTCGCTGATGAATTTATTTAGTCGCATCTGGACACTTCCTTTATAAGAGAATTCTTCACTCCTAACTATACTGAAAAAGGCGTGGAAAGCAAGAAAGATTCTCGTTTTCTCATGCTAGTATCCAAGGTGTAAGGCGATAATAATAAAATTTAAGAAAAACAAACGACACCAATCGTTGAATTTTTTGATTCACCAAAGCAATTTTGTTGGTGAAAGTCGAACGTTTAAGTAAAATGATAATAAATCGACTGAATGAAGGGAATGATTATGAATGATTTATGTGGCATTATTGCGTGGAATCAACGTTGGAGGCAATAATAAAATTAAAATGGTTGATTTAAAGCGAGTATTTGAGTCCCTTGAGTTTAAAAATGTAAAAACTTATCTTCATTCAGGTAATATTATTTTTCAAGCACCAAAGGAAGCCAAGACCATTTTAGCAATGAAAATTGAAGCGAGAATTCACACTGTTTTTGATTTAAAGATTCCTGTTTTAATCAAGGATCAAGAGGATCTTGCCAGCATTATTGAAGCCTTACCTGTAAATTGGGAAAATAATGCTACGATGAAAAGTGATGTCTTATTTTTATGGGATGGTGTTGATCAGAAAACGTTACTGGAACAAATTCAACCCAATCCAGCGATTGATACGGTAAAATTGGTTTCAGGAGCTATTTTATGGACTATTTCCCGCGATGAACTCAATAAGAGTCGCTTAAAACAAATTATTAGTCTGCCTCTATACAAGCAAACAACGATCCGAAACGTAAATACGACTCGAAAAATTTTTGAGTTAATGAATAATCTTTCAGAATCGTAATCGGACATTTTTCTTATGCTAAAATCATTTTATTAACACAAACAAGAAAGAGGTTTCAACATGTCTTTAGTTCAAGTAAATTTTGTATCCAAAAAGTTAACCCGGGCGGTAACATTTAATGCCATCATCCCGATGAAATCCGATCAACCGTTGAAAACGTTATATTTATTACATGGCGCAGTCGGTGACCATAATGATTATCTGAATGAAACGCGCATCAAACGTTGGGCGTTAGAGAAAAACTTAGCGGTAATTATGCCAGCCGGTGAGAATAATTTTTACATCGATCAAGCGTTTAAAAATGAATATTACGGCGAATTTATCGCCGAAGAACTCGTCGCTTTTACACGTAAAATGTTTCCTGTATCTAATCGAAGAGAAGATACCTTTATTGCCGGGTTATCGATGGGTGGCTATGGAGCATTAGTCAATGGTCTTAAATATCATGAGACATTTAGTCGAATCGGTGCTTTTTCTCCAGGAACATTTTTAACACAGCTTTGGGATAATCCGCAGTCATTAGCAGACCGTCGCATGTTTAGTTTGGCTTTTTTTGATGCGATTTTTAATGATATTTCGACGATTAAAGACAGTGATCGTGATTACTATTATTTGATTGATCAGTTAATTGCTAAAAAAGTAGAGATGCCTTCAATTTATTTATCAATCGGCAAACAAGATTTCTTGTTAGAAAATGTCCGTGATTTTTATCATGAGATTAAAAATAAACCAATTAATATCGATTATATTGAAGACGATGGCGCACACGATTGGGAATTCTGGGATCGTCACCTTAAAAAATTTATTGATTGGCTTCCTCTAGAATCGAGTCAAGAAGAGTTGCATAGTGGAAATGTCTCAATGTAGCGGTCAATTCGCTTTTGAACTGTCGGTTAAAATTTGATAAAATATAAGATGAGAATGGAAGGTGCAATAAATGAATAATAATGATCGCTTGAAACGTTTACGTTATGCCTTAGATATTAAAGATACTGATGTTGTTAAGATTTTTAAATTTGGTGGCGTTGAGGTAACAAAAGAAGAATTTCGTGAAATGTTAGTTAAGAAAAATGATGAAGAATACGAAGTCGAGTTGACCGATGAACAATTTGAACGCTTTTTAAATGGTTTAATTATCTCGCAACGTGGCGCTCGCGAAGGCGAAGAGCCTGCCATGGAATTGCATAAGGGCAACGCCAATAACCTATTGCTAAAAAAAGTTAAAATCGCTTTAAGTTTAACGAGTGATGATATTATTAACTATTTAGACTTAGCAGGTGTCCGTGTTTCAAAAGGTGAAATCAGTGCCATTTTACGTAAAGAAGGTCATCGTAACTACAAACCTTGTGGGGATCGTTACGCGCGTAATTTTTTAAAAGGTTTAATGATTGAACACCGTGGTGAATAATTAAAAAATGAACCCATGTCTTCTTATTTATTTAATAAGAGTACATGGGTTTTATCTTGAATTTGTCTTTTGAATGATAATTGTAGTATACTTTTTTTATTCAACGAAAAGGAGTGAAGTAAATGATTAGAGTCGCAATTATTGGTTATGGAAATTTAGGTCGAGGTGTTGAATTCGCACTAAGACAAAACCCTGATATGAATTTAGTTGGGGTATTTACAAGAAGAGCTCCTGAAACGGTTGAAACACAAGGTGCAACGGCCTATCACATGAATGATTTATTAGCAAAAAAAGGTGAGATTGATGTCTGTATTTTATGCGGTGGTTCCGCAACAGATTTACCCGTTCAAACGCCAGAAATAACGCAATATTTCAACACGGTGGATAGTTTCGATACCCATGCAAAAATTCCAGAACATTTTGCGAAAGTCGATAAAATCGCTAAAGAAAATAAGCAGGTTTCAGTGATTTCAACAGGTTGGGATCCAGGGCTCTTTAGTTTAAATCGCCTCTACGCACAAAGTATCTTACCGCAAGGAGAAACCTATACTTTCTGGGGGAAAGGTGTGAGCCAAGGCCATTCGGATGCTTTAAGAAGAATCGATGGCATTGCTGATGCCACACAATATACCATTCCAAATACGGAGATTATTGAACGACTTAAAGCAGGAGAAAAATTAGAATTAACGACACGTGACAAACATTTACGTGAATGTTTTATTGTTTTAGAAGCTGGAGCTGATGAAGTGGCGATTCGCGAAGAAATCGTGACGATGCCGAATTATTTTGCCGATTACGATACAACGATTCATGTAATTTCACAAGAAGAATTAAATAAAAACCACAAAGCAGCTCCACATGGCGGTACTGTACTGCATACAGGTGTGACAAACGAGTCGACCAAACAAGTGATTGAATACAACCTACACTTAGATAGTAATCCAGAATTTACCGCAAGTGTCCTTGTCGCTTATGCGCGCGCGTGTGTTCGTTTAGCGAATGAAAAACAATTTGGTGCCTATACCGTTTTTGATATCGCGCCAAAATATTTATCTCCAATTGATGTTGAAACATTAAGAAAAGAATTACTGTAAAAGGCAAAAATTATTTTCAAACAGTCACCTTGACTTCCCATTTAGAGTTGCTATAATGATGGGACTTAAATAAAAAGGTTTTCTAGGGTTCCGTAGTTTAACTAGTCTGGTCCGAGAGAAAACGCGCACTGCGTACACGGTAGGAAAAAAGCCTAGGAGTAATGATCATTTGATCGTTGCCCCTTGGCTTTTTTATTTTAGAGGAGGAAAAAAGATGTGGCAAGTTTTACTAGTAACGATTTCAACAAGTGCTTTTGATAGTCTCAATCCAATGGCGATTGGACAACAATTTGTTTTACAAGGATTGGTCAAGAAACCAAGGGATATTTGGTATTTTATTTTGACGACAGGATTCGTTAATTTTTTAGGGGGAGTGTTATTTTATTTTAGTTTATCAGATATTTTGATTCAGTTATGGAATCAAATAAAAACAAGCGTGACACCGTATCTTTCAATAATTACTTTGATTGGTGCCGTGGGTCTGATTTTATATTTAATTCGCTATTTTTGGTTGATTCGTCGTACCAAAGAAGAAGAGGTCAAAGTGACGATTAAAGGTTCTGTTTCACCATTGGCATTAGTTTTATTAGGCATAGGTGCGACAATTTCAGAGTTAGCAACAGCGTTACCGTATTTTGCTTTTATTGGTTGGTTGATGAATCAAAGCTTTTCATATTGGACGGTCATTGGTTTAATGGTTATTTACAATCTTATTTATATGGGACCATTAATGATTATGTATGTTGTTTATCGTACGCAAGAAGCTCGTTTTGATCAGTTTTATCACTGGATTCAAATCAAGATGATTCAATGGAAGAAAGTGCTCGTTCCAGTTATTTTAATTAGTGTAATTCTGTTTCTTTTTTGGCAAAGTTGGAATCAATTCACCTTGTGATTTTGTGAAAGCCATCCAATCTGATAAAATAAGAATGACGTTTGAAAGGGGGATTAGTATGAATATTGAATCTTATTGGAACCATTTTTTAATGAAACAAAATCAAGCATTAGACACAAGATATCTTGAAGCTTTTTACTTCGGACATGACCAGCAATCAGCCGAGCATTTATTGCAGCTTGTTTTGGAAGGAAAAAAAAGTGCGACGAGTTCAGCTGAAGAAGAATATATCTTAACAAATGAAAGAGAACCGCAAGTCGGTGATTATTCGATTGTGACTGATTTTGCGGGTAATCCAAAATGCATTATTCAAACAACCGAAGTCATCAAACTAAAATTCAATGAGATGACGTATGATATTTGCCGTTTAGAAGGGGAAGATTTAACCTTAGAAACTTGGCAAGAAAAGCATATGGAGTTTTTTGACGCTGTTGGCAAAATCGTTGGTTACGCGTATCATCCTGAAATGATGATTATTTTTGAAAAGTTTGAAGTTGTTCATCAATAGCTACTGATGAATCAAGATTAAAAATAAATGAGTGTTTATCGTTGACATTCATTTTATTCTCATGTAAGATAAACTCAATCTTAAAAAGCAAGACGGAAGAGAAGTAATTTAGAGCGAATTTTACAGCGAGCTGATGGTGGTGGGAATCAGTAAATCCTTTAGATGAAATGGACTTCCGTGCTGAAAAGCTGAATCTAGTAGGCTTTATCCGGGTACTCCCGTTACAGAGGAAGAGTATTGTTTGATACTTGATTGAGAAAATGAAGTACTTGTTCATTCTTTTGAGGTGGCACCGTGAATGTTATCGCCCTCAACAACGCTATTTGGCGTGTTGAGGGCTTTTTTGTTGTTTTAAATTAAATAATCAATCGAAACTAAGAAGAGTAATGAATCTAAAAAATGTTTCCAGAGAGTTTACAGTCGGTGAGAAGTAAACAAACATTGAGATACATGAATGGGCTTAGTAGATGAATCTTTGAAGATAGAGTAGGAGATTTCCGGGTACTCCCGATATAGAGGAAGGTTGCTGTTGGGCAGCTGATTAAGTGGATTTAGGTTTTTGACTAAATCAATTGAGGTGGTACCGCGAATTTTCGCCCTCAAATCGTTGCTATTTTTGTGATGATTTGAGGGCTTTTTTTTATAAATAACAAAGGGGAGTGTCAACATGAGAAAAACGAAAATAATCAATGCTGATTGCATCACACCAGTATCAGCCTTTTTACGAATTAGAGGAAAAAATAAATGTTTGCTGGAAAGTATTCCACGTGAGAAAGAATCAAGTCGTTACTCAGTGATCGCCTTTAATCCCGTTTTTGAGCTTCAATTTCAAGCAGGAATTTTTAGTGTTTGTAATCATTTGACGGCTGAAAAAAAAGAGTACCCAACGAAAGATCCGTTAAAAGAAATCGAGCAATATGTTTTAACCGATAATCAATTACGAGAAGAGCTGCCTTTTCAAGGTGGTGCCATTGGCTATATCGGCTATGACGTGATTGCTTGCTATGAAAATCTAGGTGAGATTCCACGGGATGAGTTGAATATTCCAGATATTGATTTATTTATTTTTGAAAGTTTTGTTATTTTTGATCACCAAAAAGAAGCGCTGACATTAGTCGTGGAAAATACTTATAGTCAACGAGCGGAAGGGGAACTGGACAGTCAGCTAGCCATCTTGGAAAGGGAACTGCAAACCCCGACGAAAGAAGAACAAACGACGCTTCTCCCAGAAAAATTAGCTTTTACAAGTCATTTTACACAAGAAGCATTTGAAGAAGTGGTCAATAAGGCCAAGGAATACATTACTCACGGTGATTTATTTCAAGTTGTGCCATCCCAAAGGTTATCTGGGGTATTTAAGCAAAATCCTTTTGATTATTATCGTAAGTTGCGCCTTTCGAACCCGTCAGCTTATTTGTATTATTTAGATTTCAATGAAGGGACGAAGGTCATCGGTTCTTCACCCGAAAGTTTATTGCAAGTTAAGGGGCAGAAAGTCATGACAAACCCAATTGCCGGTACGCGTAAACGGGGCGCAACCAAAGCTGAAGACAATCAATTAGCCGAAGAGTTGTTGGCCGATGAAAAAGAACGAGCGGAGCATTTGATGCTGATTGACCTGGGACGAAACGATATTGGTCGAATTGCTGAAGTCGGCAGTGTGACGGTCCCACTTTATATGGTGATTGAAAGATATCGCTATGTGATGCATATCGTTTCGCTAGTTGAGGGGAAATTAAAAAAAGGCTTAACCGCGATGGATGCGTTAAAAGCCACGCTACCAGCTGGGACAGTCAGTGGGGCGCCAAAAATTCGAGCAATGCAACGGATTTACGAATGGGAACCAGTTAAACGTGGTGTCTATGCCGGTGCCATCGGTTATTTCTCGCAAGACAATCAAGCGGATTTTGCAATTGGTATTCGTACGCTCGTCTTAAAAAATCAACGAGCGTACGTCCAAGCGGGTGCTGGGATTGTTTACGATTCGGATCCAACTGCTGAATATTTTGAAACATTACAAAAAGCTAAAACATTATTGGAGGTCGGAGAAAGATGATTTTACTTGTCGATAATTATGATTCATTTACGTATAATCTCGTGCAACAATTTGGCGAGGTAGAAATCACAGTCTTACGAAATGATGATCCAACTTTATTAGCAATGGCACAAAAAGCGCAAGGGATTGTATTATCGCCAGGACCGGGTTTACCAAAGGAAGCCGGCTTACTGACAACGATAATTGAACAAATGTACCGCGAGAAACCGATTCTAGGTATCTGTCTGGGGCATCAAGCTTTAGGGGAAGTTTTTGGTGGCAAGGTCATTCGAGCACCGAAAATTATCCATGGAAAACAATCGATGATTCAATATCAAAAATCCGGTCTATTTCAATCAATTGAAGGCGAGCTTACGGTGATGCGTTACCATTCGTATATTATTGAACGTGAAACATTGCCCTCTTGCTTAAAAATAACCGCCGAGTGTTCGGATGGGATTATGGCGGTGGAGCACCAAGATTATCCGGTTTTTGGGTTGCAATTTCATCCGGAATCTTTGGGAACGCCACAAGGACAACACATGATTGATACTTTTATGAAAGTCGTGGAGGCGAGTTAAATGCAGCAATTATTCGAACAATTATATCAAGGGCAACATTTATCTTTTGAAGAGATGCAACAAATTGCAGAATCGATTTTTAGGCAAGAATTTTCTGAAGGGCAATTAGGTGCCTTATTAGTCGCTTTAAAATACAAGGGTGTGAGTGTAGCTGAGCTTTCGGCTTTTGCTAAAGTCATGCAAAAAAATGCGCTACGTGTGACAAATACACCACAAAATTCGATGGATAATTGTGGTACGGGTGGTGATCATTCCAACAGCTTTAATGTGTCGACAACAGCTGCATTTGTCTTAGCTGCTGGTGGGATTGTCATGGCAAAGCACGGTAACCGTAGTATTTCAAGCCGTTCGGGTAGTGCGGATACTTTAGAGCAGCTGGGATTACGTTTAGAAACCAAACCAGAGGAACTAGCGGATTGGTTGAATGAAATTGGGATTGCTTTTTTATATGCGCCAGCCATGCATCCAAGTATGCGAGCCGTGATGAAAATCCGTAAAGAACTGGCGACACCGACCATTTTTAATATGTTAGGGCCACTGATTAATCCGGTACAGCTAGAAACACAGTTAATGGGAACTTATGCGGGTGAAACAATCGTTGATACTGCGGCAACCCTAGGTCAACTTGGACGCAAGCGTGCAATTGTTTTACATGGTGCTTCTGGGATGGACGAGGCGAATTTATCGGGTGTAACCCAGTGTGCGCTGTTAGAAAAGGGACAGGTGCAAGAATTTGTTCTAAATCCAGCAGACTATGGCTTTGAGCCACTACCATTAGCAGCAATTCTTGGAGGCGATGCACAGCAAAACGCAGAAATTTTAAAGAACGTCCTAACCAATCAAGCCTCCCCTTATCTAGAAACGGTTGTTTTGAATGCTGGTCTAGGATTTTTCGCTAATGGAAAAGTCAAAACATTAGAGGAAGGATTTGCCTTGGCTCGAACCTGTATTGCATCTGGTGCAGCTTTCGATAAATTACAAGCCTTACTACAAGCGCAAAAATAGGAGGAAGTCGATGAATTTTTTAGATAAAATCTTACAAGAAAAAGCACGTGAAGTTGCGCAACTACCAGACGAAGTGTTGCAAGAGTTCCGACCACGCGCTTCTTTTTATGAAACGGTCAAAAATAAGCCCGAGCGGATGCATTTAATCGGTGAAATTAAACGTGCTTCACCTTCAAAGGGGGACATTCAACCGACAATTGATATTTTGGAACAATCTCAAAAATATCAAGCAGCGAAAGTGAGTGCGATTTCTGTTTTAACTGATACTGTCTTTTTTAAAGGCTCTATCGATGATTTACATGCAATCAGTCAAGTGGTAGCTGTTCCAATTTTATGCAAAGACTTTATCATTTCCAAAAAGCAATTAATTCGAGCGCGAAATGCCGGTGCAAGTATTGTTTTATTGATTGTGGCGGCCTTGTCACTAGAGCAGTTGTACGAGCTTTATGCAGAAGCGACCAAACTTGGTTTAGAAGTCTTAGTCGAAACGCATGATGCTAAAGAACTGGCAATTGCGGAACAATTGGGAGCCAAAATTATCGGTGTGAATAACCGCAATTTAAAAACCTTTGATGTGACGCTTGAAACAAGTGTCGCGTTAGCGCCAAGTAAACAAGACGTAGTTTATATTAGTGAATCGGGATTTAAAACAGCGGCTGATGTGGCAAAAGTTGCCAAAAATTATCAGGCCGTTTTAGTTGGAGAAACGCTGATGCGTGCTGAAAATCCGGCACAAGTTGCGGAAAGGTTACAGGTTCAACGCTTATGACAAAAGTTAAAATTTGTGGCTTGATGAATCAAGCGAGCGTGGAAGCGACAGTAGCTGCGGGTGCCGATTATTTAGGTTTTGTTTTTGCCCCAAGCAAGCGTCAGGTGACGCCGGAATGTGTGCGGAAGATTACACAAAATGTTCCAGAAAATGTCAAGAAAGTGGGAGTGTTTGTTTCACCATCATTCGTCGATTTACAGCGAATCATCGAAATCGCTGAACTTGATGTTATTCAAATTCATGGTGAAATACCAAGCATGATAAATCAAGTTATAACGGTACCGCTGATTCAAGCATTGGATAGTCAAGCGAATGATTTATCGCAACAAATTATGAGGAGTCGGGCGAACAGTTTATTGCTCGATGCGCCGAGCAATCATCAGCACGCTGGAGGCAATGGTCAAGTTTTTGATTGGTCTGTTGTAGCAAGAAAGACCCAACAACAATTGCAACAAAAGCAGTTTTGGGTGGCCGGTGGTTTAAGTGCTAAAAATGTTCAAGCTGCGATTCATTATTTTCAACCATATGGCGTCGATGTCTCAAGTGCGGTTGAAACAAATAGTGTAAAAGATATTCAAAAAATTCAGGCCTTCATACAGGCAGTTAGGGGTTAGAAGATGTACCAACAACCAGATGAAAAAGGCTTTTATGGCGAATATGGTGGTCAATTTGTGCCAGAAACGTTGATGGAAGCCTTAAAAGAATTAAGTGAAGCCTATGAATTATCAAAAAAAGACGAAGGATTTCAAGCAGAATTAGCTGCGATTTTAAAAGATTATGTTGGACGTGAAACACCTTTATATTTAGCCGAACAACTAACCAAGCATTTAGGTGGTGCCAAAATCTATTTAAAACGGGAAGATTTAAATCACACGGGAGCCCATAAAATTAACAATGCCTTAGGGCAAGTCTTACTAGCTAAGAAAATGGGGAAAAAGAAAATTATTGCTGAAACGGGAGCTGGACAACATGGTGTCGCTACCGCAACAGCTGCTGCATTATTTGGTATGGAATGTACAGTTTTCATGGGTGCTTTAGATGTCGAACGTCAAGCTTTGAATGTTTTTCGCATGGAACTTTTAGGGGCAAAAGTTGAAAGTGTCGAAGCTGGCAATAATACCTTAAAGGATGCAGTCAATGAGGCTTTACGTTACTGGGTAGCCAATATTGAGGATACGCATTATATTTTAGGTTCGGCTTTGGGACCTCATCCTTATCCGGAAATGGTTCGTGATTTTCAAAGTGTGATTGGAAAAGAAACGCGGCAACAAATTTTAACAAAAGAAGGAAAGTTACCTGATATTGCGATGGCCTGTATTGGGGGAGGTAGTAATGCGATTGGTTTATTTGCCCCGTTCATTAATGATTCAACTGTCGAACTAATTGGTGTGGAAGCAGCGGGAATGGGACTAGAAACAAGTGAGCATGCAGCAACTTTAACAAAAGGCGAAGTCGGTATTCTCCATGGATCAAAGATGTATTTACTACAAGATGAAGACGGTCAAGTCATCGAGCCGTATTCGATTTCAGCTGGACTTGATTATCCTGGTGTTGGTCCGGAACATTCTTATCTAGCAGATATTAAACGAGCAAAATATGTTGCGGTGACCGATGAAGAAGCACTCGCTGCTTTTCATTTACTCTCTCGAACAGAAGGGATTATTCCAGCCCTAGAAAGTTCACATGCAATAGCTCACCTCATCAAATTAGCTCCAAACCTATCAAAAGAAAAGATTATAGTTGTTTGTTTATCTGGTCGTGGCGATAAAGATGTGATTCAAATTAAAAATCGAATGGAGGGTGAAAATAATGCCTGAAAAAAGTTTAACGTCGTATTTGCAAGATAAAAAAAACAAAGGGACGAAGTTATTTATTCCATATATCGTGGCTGGTGGAAGCGGATTGGAACGATTAGAAGAAGAAATTCAAATATTATCCGATAGTGGTGCAACAGCAATTGAGTTAGGAATTCCTTTTTCAGACCCAGTTGCAGATGGGCCAATTATTCAAAAATCAGCTCAGCAAGCATTCGCGCATCAAGTGACTTTCGCTAAAATCGTTGAACGATTACAACAAATCAACGCGCCCGTTCCAATTATTTTAATGGGATATGCCAATTCCTTTTTACGCTTTGGTTTTACGCGACTATTAAAAGAATTGGAATCAACCGACGTGAAAGGTTTGATTATTCCGGATATTCCCTATGAACATCAAGAATTGATTTTACCTGAGCTAGATCAAACCGATATTGCCTTGATTCAGTTAGTGACTTTAATGAGCAAAAAAGAACGAATTGAACAACTCGTAAAAGAGGCGCAAGGATTTATTTACGCGGTGACAGTGAATGGGACAACGGGGGTTAATCAAACGTACCGTGAATCGTTGGACACGCATCTTAGTGAAATTACAAAAGTGAGTGACATTCCAGTTTTAGCTGGTTTTGGCGTTTCTGAACGTGCGCATGTGGAACGCTTCAATGCATGTTGTGATGGCGTGATTGTTGGCTCGAAAATTGTCGATTCATTAGCCAGAAAAGGCATCAAAGAAACCGGTGAACTGGTTTTACAATTAACTGGCGGTTAACAAAAAAGCGCAAGTTCTCTCCAAACGAAAGAAGCTTGCGCAAGCTTATTCATAGATTTGAAAACCATATTGTCGAATATGGTTTTTTAGCATCTCTAAATACAGACGAGCAACGGGACTCAGTTCACGTTGCTTTTGTTTTAACCAACCAAGGGTCATCGTATCATCATGATCCAGTGGGATTGCAACAATCTTATCATCGTTCAATTCACTACTAATAATCCCCGAGCTAATCGTGTAGCCATTTAACCCAACCATCAAATTAAAAATCGTCGCACGGTCACTAACTTTAATGTTCATTTTTCGATTCCATGTACTTAAGATCTCTTCTGAAAAATAAAAGGAATTGTTTTCTCCTTGCTCATAAGATAAATAGGGGTAATCTTCTAAATCTTCCAGTGTGAGTTTTTTCTTTTTGGTTAAAGGATTCTCGCGACTCACAAAGACATGTGGTTTGGCATCAAACAGTGGCGTGAAGACTAAATTTTTTTCATTGAAAAGTTTCGTCATGACTTGCCGATTGAACGAGTTTAAATACAAGACACCGAGTTCACTACGGAAACTAGTTAAATCGGAAAAAATATTTTCGGTTTCTGTTTCGCGCAAGGTAAAATCGTACTCTTTGGCATCGACGCTTCGAATTAATTCAACGAAGGCGTGAACAACGAAAGCATAGTGTTGTGCAGAAACGGAAAAAGCTTGTTTTCTTGGCTCGCTATGTTTGAATTTCTCTTCGAGTAAGTTGACTTGATCTAAAATTTGACGACTATAAACTAAAAATTCTCGCCCTTCAGGTGTCAGACTAACACCACGCGCATTACGCAGTAAAAGTTGAATCCCCATCTCATTTTCCAAATCTTTGACAGCGTTTGAGAGGCTCGGTTGTGTTAAGAATAACTCTTTAGCGGCCTCATTAATCGAGCCTTTTTCGATGATTTTTTCTAAATACATTAATTGTTCTAAGCGCATACGAATCCCTCCCGTTTTAAATAATATAGCAGAAGGTATAGTTTATAGCTATAACTAGATGTTATTTTTATCAATTATCGCAAATCGTCGAAGCGTGATAAATTATGACGTAACAACTTGAGGGGGAATCAGACATGACAACAACAATTATCGGTTTTCCAAGAATCGGCGAACAAAGAGAATTGAAATATGCAACAGAAAAATATTTTCGAAACGAGATTAACGAAGAAGAGTTAGTAGCGTTTGGTAAAGAGTTGCGTGAAAAACATTGGCAACTCATCAAAGCTAGTGGTATCACAATTATTCCGAGTAATGATTTTTCTTTTTATGACACAACACTGGATACAAGTTTTTTGTTTAATCTCATACCAGCATCTTTAGAAGCAACGAAATTATCAGAATTTGAACGGTATTTTGCAATTGCAAGAGGCTATCAAGGAGAAAAAGGTGATATTAAAGCCCGTCCGATGAAGAAATGGTTCAATACCAATTACCATTACATCGTACCAAAAATTGAAAAAAAGACAAAAATTCAGTTAAAAGGCAGCAAAATTTTTGATGAATATTTAGAAGCAAAGCAACTAGGAATTGAGACACAACCGGTTTTACTCGGTCCTTTCACATTGTTGCAACTGTGTGAGTTCGAAGTAGGCGTGGATCGAAAAGCAATCAGTGAGGCTTTGATTGAGGCCTATAAAGAAGTATTTACTCGTCTAAGTGAGTTGGGTGCGATCTCGATACAACTGGATGAACCAGGGCTAGTAAAAGATTTGACAGTTGATGAAATCAAAGAATTTGAATTGACCTACCAACAATTATTAGCAAACAAAAACATTCAAGTTTTACTTCAAACCTATTTTGGTGATGTTCGAGATGTGTATCAAACTTTAATCGATTTACCAATTGATGCGATTGGCTTAGATTTTGTTGAAGGTATACAAAACCAAGCACTTGTACAACAAAATTTCCCACAAGATAAAATTTTGTACGCAGGTGTTGTGAATGGAAAAAATATTTGGCGGAATAATTATCAAAAAACACAAGCTTTACTTCGTTCCTTGAATGTTTCAAACCTAGTTTTGACGACTTCTTGTTCATTACTACATGTCCCTTTTACGACTGAAAATGAATCATTTCCTAAAGAGATTAAACAACATTTTTCTTTTGCTAAAGAAAAATTACGTGAACTAACTGATTTGGATACGATTTTAAAGGACGAAGCGACGGAACAACAACTATTAAATAGACAACTTTTTGAAACGGAAAGATTTGTTCAAAATCAGGCTTTGGTTGAGAAAATTGCGCAATTGACAGTCGATGATTTTACCAGAAAACCAATCTTTAGCCAACGCGAAACCTTACAGAAAGCCCGGTTTCAATTACCTGTTTTACCGACCACAACGATTGGCTCTTTCCCTCAAACGAAAGAAGTTAAACAAACTCGTGCAAAATTTAACCGTAAAGAATTATCGCAAGTTGAGTATGATGATTTTGTAGCCGCACAAATAAATGACTGGTTGGCTTGGCAAGAGTCAATCGGTTTGGACATTTTAGTTCATGGGGAATTTGAGCGAAATGACATGGTTGAATATTTTGGACAAAATTTATCAGGTTATTTATTCAGTCAAAATGGTTGGGTACAATCGTATGGCACTCGTGGTGTTAAGCCACCGATTATTTGGGGCGATGTCGAACGGGAGCAAGCCATCACAGTTAAATGGTCGAAATATGCGCAAGGCCAAACGGATAAAATTGTGAAAGGCATGTTAACAGGACCCGTGACGATCTTAAATTGGTCATTTCCACGTGAAGATATTAGCCTAAAGGAATCAACTTACCAAATTGCATTGGCGATTCAAGAAGAAGTTTTGGATTTAGAAGCGAATGGTATCAAGATGATTCAAATTGACGAAGCAGCACTGAGAGAAAAACTTCCTCTTAGAAAATCGGATTGGAGCAAAGAATATTTAGATTGGGCGATTCCCGCTTTTCGTTTAGTTCATAGTAAGGTCCAACCAGAAACACAAATTCATACGCATATGTGTTATAGCGAATTTACTGACATTATCCCAGCTATTGATCAAATGGACGCTGATGTGATTTCGTTTGAAGCTTCCCGCTCGAATTTAGAAATCTTAGATGAATTACAGCGTCAAAACTTTAAGACACAAGTTGGACCAGGTGTTTATGATATTCATTCGCCGCGAGTACCGACGGTCGAGGAAATTAAAGAAACAATCCAAACGATTTTAACCAAAGTTCCAATTGAAAAAGTTTGGATTAATCCTGACTGTGGCTTAAAAACACGAGGAATTCCAGAAACAAGAGCCAGTTTAGCCAATATGACGGAAGCAGCGAGGAGCGTACGAGAGGAGTTGTAAATATTTTGTTAAAGGGGTTATCATTTGAAGTTTTTCCACCAAATACGACAATCGGACTCAATAAATTATTTGAAACACTCCAAGAACTCGAACGATTGCAACCCGAGTTTATTAGTGTCACTTGTAGTAATGGCACAAATAATGTCGCCGAGACAACCGTTAAAGTAGCTAGTTATATTCATCAAGAATTGAATATTTCAACAATAGCACATTTACCAGCCACTTATTTATCTAGGCAAGAAGTCGATGAAGTTTTGTCACAGCTAGATAAATTAGGAATCCATCAAGTTTTGGCCTTGCGTGGCGATATCTTACCACAGTTAACACCAAAAACTGATTTTCAGTATGCTAGTGAATTGACGAGTTATATTAAACAAGTCGCCCCGCAGTTTGATTTAAGTGGCGCTTGTTATCCGGAAATCCATCCAGAATCAATCAGTCGATTAAGTGATATTAAACACTTAAAAAAGAAGGTAGAAGCGGGGTGCCATCAACTAATTTCCCAACTGTTTCTCGATAATGATTGTTTCTATCATTTTCAAGAAGCTTGTGAATTAGCAGAAATTGGAGCACCAATCATTGCCGGTATTATGCCAATTGTTAATCGTAATCAAGCTTTGCGGTTACTGAAAACGACTAAAACCAAGTTGCCACGTAAATTTTTGGCTATCCTTGAAAAATACGAACACGATCCGATTGCTTTACGAGCTGCCGGGCTGGCATATGCGGTAGATCAAATTGTCGATCTCGTGACCCAAGACGTATCAGGTATTCATTTGTATACGATGAATGATGCCAAAGTAGCGCAACATATTGTCACCAATACGCAATCGTTGTTTACAAGTAAAACAGCAAGTTTTGTCGTTTAAAGCTAAAAATCTGATAAAGGCATTTTAGCTCGTAAAAAATGGTTGTTCGTCAAATTGTTTTGATGGGCCCAAAATGAGTAAAAATAATCGTCATAATCGGTAGAGTAAATTGTTTCTCAATCGATTTTTTGATATTAGAAAAGAGTGGCGGAGCCTCCCGCTCCCCTGCGAAAAATCACCCTGTTGACGAAAGCTGCGAGACCGCTTCGAAACGGTATGAAATGAGCAGCGACTCGGTAATAAGCTATAATCTTTTTGAAAGTACAAAACACTTTCAAACGATTCTTTGCTTATTACTCGTCACTATTCGCTCATTTCATGACCTCTAATAGAGCCTGTAGTTGTTGGAGCCGTTCGAACGTAGTGAGTTACGGATACAATATCAGAATCTGCGTGACAACTCAGCTCGAAAGCTTCAAACTCTTGTTAAGTGCTAAAGCACTAAACGGGTGAAAAAAGTCTGCTCTTACGGCAACTTCACTAAATTTAATCAATCGAAAACCCCGATTGTTTAAATTTACCTCCAGTTGCTTAGAGCAAAACGACTTTTTTCACACCTCCTAGAGTAATTCACATTTCGTCTTTTGACGTAGCGGGCACAAGGTATTTTTCTTCGAGTCGCTAGTGCTGTTTTCAAATGATTTATTGATTATTCATATCAAGCTTCAGTGGGGACAAAAATTAAGCCCAGAATGATATATGTTTGATCTCTTAAATGATAATGGTTGCGATAGCCATAGGAAACGCGATTAATTAATTTAATTTTAATTGTTCGATCCCTCAGTGACACCGTCTATTTTCGCATCCTTCAACCAATCTTCTGGGAAAGTAATATTTTCATCTGTTAATCCAAGCATTTTTCTAGTACTATTGTCCATGGGGCTTCACTCCTGATCGTGTTTGTTTTAGCCGACTACATTTTATCAGTTTGAGGTCTCTTTTTGTCGTCAAAATTAAAAAAGTGCTGAAAGAAAATCTCTATGAGATTTTTCCATCAACACCAAATATTATTCAACCTAAAAAAATATCTGAAATATAAAAGGGGTGCGACTGCTGTCATACCTCTTTTTTACTTATATTAAGCTGTTTTTTTTCTTAACCGCACTTAATAATGATTGGAAGAAGAAAAAAATACCAACTGATAGGATAATATGCCCTAAACCAGCCATTCCGCTAATTGCTGCATGATCGGATTTATCAAGTACTTGCATGATTCCATGAATAATCATCATTAAAACAGTTAAACCGAAACCACTGTTGTAGAAAATGTAGAATTTTTTGAAGTTTTTTTCAGCTGATAAATGAAACGCATTATCTAAAAGTAATACAATTAAGAAGAAAAACATTCCTAAAATGAGTAAGTGCGTATGTAAAACACTTAGTTGTGTTGTCCCAGTAAAGTCATTCATTTTTGTAAACTCACGGTAAAATAGTCCAGCCAATAAACCTAAAATTGTATACGTCATACTTGCTCTTGCTAATT
The DNA here is from genome assembly GCF_042654605.1 of Enterococcus eurekensis. Classification (NCBI taxonomy): domain Bacteria; kingdom Bacillati; phylum Bacillota; class Bacilli; order Lactobacillales; family Enterococcaceae; genus Enterococcus; species Enterococcus eurekensis. Next base: position 63,320 of record NZ_JBHSGT010000013.1, on the reverse strand, counting down.
TGTTCATCATTGTTCGTCATCCTCTTTCTTTTTGTCTGTTATTCCTTGAGTTAGCCATTTAACTCGATAGTCAAAGTCTCTCAGAAAATCTTGGGTATCCGACTGATTGATAATCCAGTTGGTTAAAGAATCAATGATCATTTCGGTCATAAAAGATAATAAAGCAACAGCTTCTTCTTTTGAGTCGACATGATAATGGTTCTTTTTCAGTAGAGCTATCCATTGCTTAGCATAGATAGAATCTTTTTTGAAGTCACTTTTTCTGACAGTCGATTGGTGATTAACACGTGTCAGTAACACAAGACCTTTCCAATAATTACTCGTTCGCTCAAGTGCATCACACCAAGTAAAATAGTCACGAATTCCCCTGAAAAAAATTAGACTCATGCATCATCGCGTAACGGAGAATATCTTGATGAATAATAGCTGAATTTTTTTTGATGATATATTGATAAGCATCTTCTAAATCTTCGAAATATTTATAAAAACTACCACGGGACATTTACATTTTTTCGACAATTTCTGAAACGTTGACTTGGCTTAGATGTTTTTCAGAGAAAATATCTAAGAGAATGGTTTCAATACGAGATTGACGTTCTATCGGCAAAGTAATTCTCCTTTCGTGGGATGTGAGCTGATTTTCTAGGTGATTTCTTTAGTGACATTTTGTCACCTTTATAAATTTATCATATCAAAATGGAGAAGTCGATAGATATGATTAAGGATTTTTGTGATACATGAAAATAATCTTGAATTACCTATGCTTCACTTTATTTAGAAGTGGGGGATTTCTAAGAACACTATTGTAACTGTCAGTTATTAATTAGAATAACTACTTAACACCCACAGTTAAAAGCTTTTTGGCCTCGACTTTATGCTCGATACTTTCATACTATCTTTGTCTTACTGAGTATTAGACTTAGGGCAATCCCATTTTTCTTGTACAGACAATTAAAGCTTAAATATTTTTTGAAAAGGAAGATAGTCCATGAAAATCATTAATATTCGATGGTCATTTTTAGCAGGATTCATTATGATAAAGTGAGTAAAATAAATGGAAGAAGCGACGTATGACAGCATCTGAAAAATATATCTATTCATTACGGTTAGGAATTGATCCACATTATTGGGACCAAACAAAGATGGATGAACTGAAACAATTGACTCATGAAGCCAAACTAGATGATATTAATCTTATTATTAACAGTGAGGAATTAAATGTCGGACATGTCACTAAAAAACAAGTTGAGCCGTGGTTAGCAATCACACGACGTTTTATGGAGGACTTAAAAGACGAACCCGTTACAATTTCGATGAATCCATGGACGAACTTACTATATAGTGATCGTGGCCGTCACTTAACAGAAGATTTTAAGTTTCGGACGATGGTGGATTACCAAGGCGTTAAAGCAACAGCGGTAGCTTGTCCGGCAGATCCGAAATTTGTCGAATATATCGCTGAAATTTACGGGATGTATGCGAGTGTTCAACCAAGTCATATTTGGTTAGATGATGATTTTCGCCATTTCAATCATAAGCCACTTACTTTTGGCTGTTTTTGTGAAGGACATATGGCTATTTTTAATCAAAAATTGGGTGACAATTTATCGCGCGAAGCATTTGTAGCCCGCGTTTTCCAAGAAGGAGCACCCACTAAGGAACGCAGGGTCTTTTTAGAGCAGGTAGCACTTGAAATGAATCAAATCGCCAAAGCAATCGCTCAAGCCGTTCACGAAATTTCACCAGAAACGCGTGTTGGTTTGATGTCTTCGCAACCGGAATACCATGCACTAGAAGGTCGAGACTGGCATGCTTTATTTGAAAAATTATCAATTGAACATCCCGCTACTTCACGTCCACATTTACCCAGTTACAACGAAATTCCAGGGTTGAAATACATTCGTGAGTTCAATCGAAATGTTCGTCCAGTGGCGGATATGTTACGGGCGGATGCACGCATGTTACCTGAGTTAGAAAACTATATGTATTCAATGTATGCCAAGTCAAACAAATTTACCCAGTTACAACTAGAGACTACGCTTTTAGTCGGAGCCAAAGGGATTTTATTTAATTTTTACGACATGATGGGCAATGGTGTGGTTCAGTCGTATAATCACCAAAAGATTTTAGCTGAGAGTAAACAACTACTTGATTACAGTGCACAAAAGCCAATTAAACGCCATGAATTAAAAGGTGTGAAAGTGTTGTATAGCCCTAGAACGGTTTATACGCGACATGGTGGTGAGCAAGAAAGTTTAGAGGAAATGTTTCCACGTGAGTTTGAATGGTCAGCATTGTTGTCGACGTTTGGAATTAATAGTACTCTATGGGATATTGAACAAAAAGAGCAACTAAATTCAGAAGTGGTTGCGATTAGCGACCAACTTTTACGTAATTTAAGCGATGAGGCGATTATTGCCTTATTTGAGCACAACCAAGTTCTATTAGACGGTACGAGTGTCGCTATCTTATTTGAACGTCAATTAGCGTATTTAATTAAAGCCAAAAATTATGAGTGGTTAGTGCCACAAACAGGCCAGCATACGCATGAAGAATGGAATGGATCAGAAGCGATTGAAGGGGTCTTTAAAGCACGAATGACTGTGATGCAACAAATTGGTCACTTGGCAAGTGTTGAATATGAATCAGAAGTCGAATGCTTAACGAGTTTGTATAATGAAAATCGTGAAGCTTTTGGAACAGGCATGGCCCAAGTTGCTGGACAGTTCTTTGTTTTACCGATTCGTTATCACTTGAAATATGCGTGGGATGGGAAATATATTAACTACAAAGAAAAAATTATTAAGCGTTTCTTAGCTCAAAGCAAGGTCGCTTATTTAATCGATATGCCTGTCGTTCAATTTCAACAAGATGAACAACGTTTGTATTTTACGAATTTTTCACTCGATGATTTTGAAGAAATTCGCCTTTGTTTACCAGAGGAACAACACTTGGAGCAGGTTCCAGTTACTTTAATTTCACGAGATGGTCAACATCAAGTAACTTTGAAAAAACAAGTAGATCATTTTGTACTCCCTTACAAGTTAAAAGCTTATGAGACGATTATCTTAGAGCGTCAATGAAACTAATTTTTCATTAAAAATTATTCGATTTTAGTTGTCAATTGGCCCGTTTTCTGTTTGAATGGATAAAGAGCATTTCTTTCGAGTCAATATAGATGAGGGGTATGTATGTTATGGCAAAGAAAATTGGGTTTGATCCACAGAAGTATATCGAAGAGCAATCGAAGTATATTTTAGAACGCGTGAACAATTACGACAAATTGTACTTGGAGTTTGGTGGGAAATTAATTGGTGACATGCACGCAAAACGCGTGTTACCTGGTTTTGATGAAGATGCAAAAATTAAATTACTACACAAATTAAAAGACAAAACGGAAATCATCATTTGTGTTTACGCAGGTGATATCGAGCGTAATAAAATTCGTGGGGATTATGGTATCACGTATGATATGGATATTTTACGTTTGATTGATGAGTTGAGTGACTATGAATTAGCCGTTAACAGTGTCGTGATTACTCGTTATAATGGACAACCATCAACAAAAATCTTTATGAATAAGTTGCGTCAACGTGGGATGAAAGTTTACACACATCGTGAGATTGAAGGTTACCCAGTCAATGTTGATCAAATTGTTAGCGATGAAGGTTTTGGACAAAATGAATATATTCCAACAACGAAACCAATTGTTGTCGTGACAGGACCTGGAGCAGGGAGTGGAAAATTAGCAACTTGCTTGAATCAACTTTATCATGAAAGTCGTTATGGGCATACGGGTGGTTATTCAAAATTTGAGACTTTCCCTGTTTGGAATATTCCGTTAAAACACCCAGTCAATATTGCTTATGAAGCAGCAACGGTTGATTTAAAAGATGTTAATATGATTGACTCTTTCCATTATGATTATTATGGAAAAGTAGCCATTAACTATAATCGTGACATTGAAACTTTCCCAATTATTAAACGAACCATCGAACGTATTACCGGTCGTGAAGCAGAATTCCATTCACCAACTGATATGGGCGTTAATCGAATTGGTTTTGGGATTATTGATGATGAGATTGTACAAGAAGCTGCTAGACAAGAAATTATTCGTCGTTATTTTGAAACTGAAAGTAACTATAAAAAAGGCTTAACCGATATTGATGCCTTAAATCGGATGCAAATCATTATGGAAGAACTTGATTTGAAACCAGAAGATCGTAATTGTGTGGCACCAGCTCGTCAGTATTCAGAACGCTTAAAGAGCTTACCTGAATGGGACCAAGAGTTTACTCCACCAGTTATGGCCTTGGAGTTAACCGATGGTACGATTATTACGGGGCGTGGTTCAGAACTAATGGATGCGAGTGCGTCAGCTTTACTTAACGCAATTAAAACATTAGCCAATATTAGTGATGAGATTTTATTATTATCACCAAATATTTTAGAACCCATTCAAAAGTTAAAAACTAAAGAATTAGATGGCCGAGTGACTTCTTTAAATATTTCTGAAATTTTAATTGCCTTATCGATTAGTGCGGTAACCAATCCGACAGCGCAATTAGCTTACGGAAAATTAAGTGAATTAAAAGATGGACAAGCTCATTCAACCGTTATTTTAAACAAAGATGACGAACAAGTTTTACGTAGTTTAGGAATTTCATCTACTTGTGATCCAAACTTCCCATCAAAAAACTTGTATTATATTTAAGTAAGTAAAAAATCCCTTCACGGTAAAACGTGAAAGGATTTTTTTTTTGAAAAATGAAACCAATGTGACCTCAAGGGACTCTAATAAGTAAAAGGAGGGAAAAGATGGAAAAAGGAATGTTAGTACAAAGAGCCAAAGCCGGTGACGAAGCAGCTTTTGAAGAGTTATTAATACTACATACGGAACAATTGTATCGAACAGCTTATTTATATGTCGGGAATCGAGAGGACGCGTTAGATGTTGTTCAAGAAACATCTTACAAAGCTTATGTCGGCCTGAAGAAACTAAAAGAAGTGGAATATTTCTCCACTTGGTTAATTCGTATTTTAATTCGCACGTCTTATGAGTGCATCCGAAAAAAGAAGAAAATTTCGTTTGTTGAAGAAGAAAATGTTCAAGTTTTGAATGAAGCAGATAGAAATCTAAGCAACTCTGAACTGTTAAAGGTCGTTCAACAATTACGTAAGAAGTATCGAGATGTGATTTTATTGCATTATTTTCAAGAGTTAACGGTAAAAGAAGTCTCTCAGGTACTCGTAATACCAGAAGGAACTGTAAAAACTTATTTATTTCGAGGGAGAAAGCAATTGAAAAAAATATTGAAAGGTGAGGGTTACGATGAATAAACATGAATTCGAGAAAATAAAACAGACGATTGAAGTTCCAGAAGAAGATGTTCGCCAAGCAATTAGAAAAGGCATTCTGATGGGGAAAAATCATGAAACATATTTTAAGAGTCCGATGATTAGACCTAAAGGGATAATCTTAGCGATGGCTAGTGTGGGAATCATTTTAAGCCTTGCAATTGCACCAGTTTCGCAAGCTTTTGCAAGTATTCCTTTTATTGGATCGCTCTATAGTCAGTTCAATGATTTAGTTGGACGAAGCTTAGAGGAGCAAGGGCTCGTGACTAAAATCAATGAAGTAAGTGAAGATCAGGGAATTCAGATTGCAATAACGGAAGCTTACTATGATGGTGGAGTTATTGGTGTAGCATTTGAAATGAATGGGCTATTTGATTTTGACGATAATAATCGAAGTGCCTTTTATCAAATTTTTAATGGCGACCCGAATATAGCTGAAACCAAAGAACTCATTTATTTGAGTGAAACGGCTACTGGTTTATCAGGTGTTATCTCTATTGCTTCGAATGTTGACCAACTAGAAGACATAGAAAGTGTCCCACTTGAATTTTTAAGTGTGGGTAAAAAAGAAGGAACTTGGAAATTTAATGTTCCAATTCAAAATTTACCGTATGTAGAAACAGATTTACAAATTACGAGAGAATTATCAGAAGAAAATATTGTCTTGTCGTTTGAATCGTATATAGTGGGAGAAGCGTCGGTTGCCTTTGACTATCAAACAACTTTTTTAGCGAGTGAAAAAAATAATCAAATTCGCTTTCAAATTTATGATGAGCAAGGAAACGAGATATCATCTATATCGACAGGGATTTCAAGAGGAGAAGATAAAATTGATGGTAATTTGATTATTTCTAAAAATCGCGGAATCATACTCGATAAGATTCAGGATAAAACATCCTATATCGATATTTTTCCATCTGTGGCACTAATTGATAGGGATCCAAATGACACCATTCCACTTGAGCCTATTCGTATTTATTTTGATGAGTAATTTTTGAGATATTAAATGAAATAGTACCAATAAATCACCAACCCAATTTGTAGTAAAAGAATCATTGGAATACCTAGCGTGAACGCGCGATGTTTGGTCTTGTGGCGAAAAATACGCATACCTAGTAACATTCCTACAGAACCACCTAACCAAGCTGTAATGAAAAGTATTTTTTCAGGGGTGCGACGTTCACGTTTTTTTGCACGGGATTTGTCATTTGACATTAAAAAGAAAGCAAAGAAATTAATTGTTAGTATGTAGAAATAAATCAATGGATAAATATTCAAAAGGAGTCCTCTTTTCTTTTTGGTATAGTAAAAATCGTATAATTATTTTTAAATCTGTGATATTTTTAATACTTAAAATGATGTTTGAAGGAGATGAACGTAGTGAAAAATAAAACGGGTATTGTCCTTGTTGGTTTAAATGGTTCGGGCAAATCAACACTCGCAAAATACGCTGGCAAAAAATTGGGATTCGATGCACTTGAAGTTGAGGACTATTGGTTTGAAAAACAACATGATTACCGAAATCCACGAACATCTTCAAAAGCGAGCCGGTTAATGATGGATGCAATCACACAATCTACAAATGGATTTATTATTGGTGGAAATATTTCCAGTCTTTCAAAAGAGTTAGTATTGAAACTCTCACTGATTGTCTATGTCGATGTTGAAAAAGAGCTCCGAATTCAACGAGTCATTCAAAGAGATAAGGAACGATATGGATCCTTGGAAAAAGGAACGTCTCTTTATAATGAACGGCAAGATTTTCTAACTTTTGTTCAATCTAGAACACCGAACGTTATTTTTTCATGGATGGAAAGAACCAACATCCCAGTGCTTAAAATCGATGGGAAAGCTACACTTGAGAAAAATACAGAGATAATACAACAAAGATTGTTATCATTATAGCCTAAATTTCATTAATAAAAGTAAAAGTTCTCTCTTTTTTTCCCGAAATTGGTTTTCAAATACTAGAAACTTCGGTATCATCATTAAGGTATAGAATTTTATAATGATAGATATAAGGAGAAAATCATGTCAAATGCGATGAAAGATTGGTTTTTGCGTTTCGTCAAAGGGATGTTTATTGGTTCAGGATTTATTTTACCAGGGGTCAGTGGTGGCGCCTTAGCTGCGATTTTTGGAATCTATGAACGAATTATTTCATTTTTGGCCCATTTAACGCGAAACTTTAAAGAAAATGTGCGCTATTTTATTCCGGTTGGATTGGGAGGGATTTTTGGAATTTACCTCTTATCTTTTGGAGTGAGTTTTTTATTAGGCAATTATGAAACAATTATTTTGTGGTTCTTCGTCGGCTGTATTGTCGGTACGGCACCAGCGCTCTGGAAAGAGGCAGGTAAAGAAGGCCGTGATACAAATGACTTAACAATTTTAGTGGTGACTTTTATTTTAGGAATTTTATTCTTATTCTTCGGTCAAAATTTATTTGCAACAGTGGATCAAAACTTCTTTACCTGGATGATTGCTGGTGGACTGATTGCATTAGGTATTATTGTCCCAGGATTAAGTCCTTCAAATTTTTTAGTTTACATGGGTATGTATAAAGCGATGTCGGATGGGATTAAAACACTCGATTTTGGTATTTTATTACCAATTGCGATAGGTGGCTTAGTGGTCATTATTACTTTATCAAAAATCATGGATGCCATTTTCCAAAGTCATTTTTCAAAACTATTCCATTTTATTTTAGGAATCGTTTTTGCTTCAACCATCATGATTATCCCGACAAACTATAGCGGATTTGGTTGGGCACAATACGCTTTGTGTGTGGTTATGATTATTGCCGGTGCTTTATTAGGTAAATGGATGAGTGCGCTAGAAGAAAAATACAAATAAGAGCAAGACATTTAAAGCGTCGTTTTCGACATTTTAAATGTTTTTTTCTTTGACTTTTGAACGACAGATAGATACGATTAGAAAATGACAAAGATAAAGGAGTTGGTCCAATGCAACAATTGGAAATTACTGCGTGTCAACCTGAGGATTTAGAGATTCTAAAAATGGTTGGAATTGAAACGTTTAATGATACATTCGCGGCGCAAAATACGGTTGAAAATATGCAACAATATTTGGAGCGTGCGTATGCAGATGAAAAATTGCTAGAAGAGCTAAGAAATAAAGATAGTTTCTTTTACTTCTTAAAAGATCAAGGAGAAATTTTAGGCTATATCAAATTGAATATTGAGCAAGCACAAACAGAAAAAATTGCTGAAAATAGTTTAGAAGTCGAACGAATCTATATTCGTAAAGCTCATTTTAGAAAAGGCTATGGCAAGCAATTACTGCAATTTGCCCAAGAGAAAGCAAATGATTTTGGAAAAACGACGCTTTGGTTAGGTGTCTGGGAATACAATTTTAATGCGCAATCCTTTTATAAAAAAATGGGGTTTAATCGCATAGGGGAGCACTCTTTTGTTATGGGTGATGATGAACAAATCGATTTTATTTTATTGAAAAATATCGGATAAATCTTTTACATATTAAAAAGCGTCAACAAAATATATATTTTTTTATATATTTTGTTGACGCTTTTGATTTATCGATGTATAATCAATTTGTAAATAACTGTGAAAATTAACACAAAAGGTGATGGAACAGTCATTTAAATAGAAATAACATCATTTTGGTAATTAATAAATATAAAACTTTATATATCAATGTTTTTTTATCATTTTAGAAAGTTATATTTTTTTGATTTCGAAAGTGAATGAATGAACAAACGGGTTTGAAGCTTTTTAAAAAAGGAAGTGGTGAAATGTGACACAATTAAGAGAGCAAGTAAAGTTGATGGGAACCATCATTGATTTACAAATTTATCATGTGAACCCACGACCGATTTTAGATGAAGCCATTGCTCGTTTAAAAATGTATGAGCAACGTTTTAGTGCCAATGACGATCATTCAGAGTTAATGGCGATTAATAAAAAGGCTGGAATTTCACCAGTTGTCGTTCATCCGGAATTATTTGAACTAATACAAATTGGCAAGAACTATAGTTGCCTGCCAGATAGTCATCTAAATATTGCGATTGGGCCATTGATTCAAACTTGGCGAATTGGGTTTGATGATGCGAAAGTTCCAAGTCACGCTCAAATCGATGAATTAATGCTGTTAACAAATCCAGAACAAATTCATTTAGATGCGACGAATCGCAGTGTTTATTTAGCTGTTAAAGGAATGAAAATCGATTTAGGTTGCTTAGCAAAGGGATATATCGCTGATCGCATCATTGATTATTTAAAAAGTGAGGGTGTGACTGCGGCTTTAATTAATTTAGGTGGAAATCTAGTCACTTTTGGTGCAAATCCTAAACAAGCCGACCAACAGTGGCGTGTAGGTGTTCAAAATCCTACCAAGGAACGCAATCAGTCAATGATTGTTTTAAAAACAACGAATCAATCGGTTGTAACTTCTGGAATTTATGAGCGGAAACTTACGAGTAATCAACAAACGTATCATCATATTTTTAATCCAAAAACAGGTTATCCTGTAGAAACACAGGTTGTTAGTTTAACGATTGTCTCAAAATCATCTTGTGATGGTGAAATTTGGACAACTTGTTTATTTGGAAAAACACCAACTGAAATCTTAGCAACGATCAGTCACTTGCCAAAAATAGAAGCGATTATCATTACTGATGATGGCCAAATTTTATATTCAAAAGCATTGGAACAAGTCATTGTTTCTTGAAAAATAAAAAAAGATTTATCATGAGAGGAAGAATTATATGAAAAAAATTATTGGATTAGTCGGAACAAATTCTGATCAATCAACTAACCGCACACTTTTACAATTTATTGCTAAACACTTTGGTGAACAAGCAGAGATTGAAGTGCTTGAAATTAAAGAGTTACCGATGTTTGATAAACCTGAAAAAATGGAAGTTCCTGAAATTGTTCAAGCGATGGCAGCTAAAATTGACGAGGCCGATGGTGTGATTATTAGTACGCCAGAATACGACCATGCAGTGACTGCATCATTAATGAATGCTTTAAGTTGGTTGTCTTATGGAATTTATCCCTTTGTTGATAAACCCGTGATGATCACAGGTGCTTCATATGGCACATTAGGTTCTTCTAGAGCGCAGGCTCATTTACGTCAAATTTTAGATGCACCAGAATTAAAAGCGCGCATTATGCCAAGTTCAGAATTCTTATTAGGTCATTCTTTACAAGCGTTTGATAGTGAAGGCCGCTTAAAAGACGAAGAATCGATTAAGCAATTAGAAGGTTTATTTGCTGATTTTATGACATTCGTAGAAATTATGAAGCAATTAAATCACGCGCATGCTGAAAATTTAAAAGCTGCTGAAAACTTTTCTTGGGAAAATAACGAAAGATAGGGGAAATCAAAATGAAAATTGTCGGAATCGTCGGCTCAAATGCTGCATCTTCATATAACCGTGTATTATTACAATACATCGCTAAAAAATATAAAAATCTCTTCACGATGGAAGTTTTAGAAATTAAAGATTTACCGCTGTTTAATCAAAGTGATGATCAAACAGACAGCCCAGCAGTACAATACATTAATCAAAAAATTAAAATGGCTGATGGTGTAATTATTGCGACACCAGAACACAATCATACGATTCCAGCGGCATTAAAAAGTGCGTTAGAATGGTTATCATTTAATATTCATCCATTAGAAAATAAGCCAGTCATGATTGTTGGAGCGTCATATTATACACAAGGTTCTTCACGTGCCCAATTGCATTTACGTCAAATTCTCGATGCACCAGGTGTGAATGCAATGGTGATGCCAGGAAATGAATTTTTATTAGGCAATGTCAAAGAAGCTTTTGATGAAAATAACAATTTAAAAGAACAACGCACGATGGATTTTTTAACAATGTGTTTGAAAAACTTCAAAAAATTTGTCGATGTTGTGTCAGTGATGCAAGGTCCAAAACCAGCATTACCAAAAGAAGATTTACATGCAACAGGTACCGTTGAAACAACGGTTGAAGGCATTGATATGAGTGCAGGTGATTGGTTAGAGCAAGCTTCTGCTAAAACAAAGGCTGCAAAAGGCAGTGATTACGTTGAATTGAATCGTGGATTACTAACAGTCGATCAATTAAATTATTTCTTAGCTTCCATGCCTATGGAATTAACGTACGCCGATCATAATAATCAATTCTTGTACTATAACAAAACGATGGAAGCTGGCGAAATGTTAGCGGCACGCACACCAGATCAAGTCGGCAACTCTTTAGCGGATTGTCATCCTGAATCTGCACTAAAGAGTGCGGAGTGGGTGATTCAACAACTACGTTCTGGTGCAACAGATTGTGTTCGTGTTCATGTACCAAAAAATGTTCCTGAAAAATACATTGTTCATAATTACCAAGCCATGCACGATGAAAATGGCAATTACGTGGGTATTAACGAATACATTCAAGATTTAAAACCAGTGATTGAATGGTACTTAGAGCAAACGGGTCAAGAACTCGTAGGTGGAAAAAATGTCGACGGAGTATCAAGTGCTTCTGTAAAAGAGGGAGAAGAAACAGTTGATGGTGTTTCAGGGGCTTCAGAAAAAGCTTGATAAATCGAAAGAATCAGGATTGTGAGCAAAAATGCTATCTGCTTCATTGAAAACATGGTATGCTAGAGGGCGATAGAAAGGACGGATGGGGATTGAAGAAAATATTTTATTTAAGCATCGCAGGAGTTGCATTTGCCTTAGGGACGATTGGAGTGTTTGTACCATTTATCCCAACGACAGGCTTTTACGTACTGACAAGCTTTTGCTTACTGCGGAGTTCTGAAAAGCGCTACAATCAATTCGTTCAATCGAAATATTATCAAAGTTATGTCGTTGATCTATTCATTCGGAAGAACATTTCGACACGAGGTCTCATCCGCATGTTTCTTTTAATGGGCGTTGTTTTTGCCTTGCCGATTGTCATCGTGTCCTCTATTTTTCTCAAAGGGTTTTTATTTGCCATTTATTTAGCCCATGTGATTGGTTTGACATGGTATTTGAAATTTCACCCAAAGAAAAAAACACTGACTAAAGGTGTCTTTAGTGAGGAACGCTAACTTGAATCAATGAATGATCAGACTGAAAGAAGGAGACTTCGATCAGTCTTTTTTTGTTTTTAAAATAGAAAAAAGAACTACGACATCAGTCGCAGTCCTTTTTAAAAAAATTAGTCTGTAAAGTTATCGAAGTAACCTTGGATGTAAACCATTGGTGTTCCTTTATCGCCACTACCTGAAGTTAAATCAGACAATGAACCAATTAAGTCCGTTAATTGGCGAGGTGTTGTTCCTTGTGCTTCCATGTTACCAACTAAATCTGCTTGTTTGTTTTTAATGTGTTCAGAAATTGCTGCTTTTAATTCTTCGCCTTTTAGGTGAGCAAAGTTGTTATCTGCTAAGTATTTCAATTTGATCTCATTTGGTAGACCGTCTAAGCCAGAAGTGTAAGCTGGAGAAACAACTGGATCAGCTAGTTCCCAAATTTGTCCAACTGGATCTTTGAAAGCACCATCACCATAGATCATCACTTCGATGTTTTTACCAGTTTTTTCTTTTAATTGCTCTTGAATCGCGTCAACAATTGGTTGAGCATTGTTAGGGAATAGTTTGATACTATCTTCAGTCGCTTTGTTTGAACCTAATAGACCGTAAGCTTCATTAAAGCCACTACCGTTATGTGATTGCGATAAAATATCATCTAAACCATAAACACTGTTTGCGCCATTTTCTTTTAAGATGCGTTTTGAACGGAAACGAGAATGGATGTCACAAGTTAACACATCAGTTGTGTATTCTAAAATTGTTTTGGCATTATTAGAGAAGATAACTTCGCAAGTTGCGCCTTCACCTTCGATTAATGATTTATAAAATTCAATGTAATCCACACCAGTGAATGGGTGAGTAATTATACCAAAATGTTTACGGAAGTCTGATTCTGATAAAACGTCTGTCCAAGGATTGATTCCTTTGCTGTCTAAATCTTCTAAAGCGACTAAGTGGTTACCAACTTCATCAGATGGGTAGCTTAACATTAAGACAACTTCTTTTGCCCCACGTGCAATTCCACGTAATAGGTTTGAGAAGCGGTTACGGCTTAAAATTGGGAAAATAAGACCAATTTTTCCATTTGGATATTTTTCTTGAATGTCGGCGGCGATATCATCAATTGTCGCATAGTTTCCTTGCGCACGAGCAACGATTGATTCTGTAATTGCGATAATATCTTTATCCTCGATAGCATAACCTTCTGATTGTGCTGCGTTAATGACAGTGTCAACAGTAATTCCTACGATATCATCACCTTGGTTAATGATTGGTCCTCTTAGGCCACGTACAACGGTTCCTACAGCTCTTGTCAATTGAATCTCTCCTCTGATTAATACATATTTTTGATATCACTCTTATTACTGGTTTACTATACCATAAAGTCATGGTATAAATAAAATTAATGTTAGTAATATCGGGGATAAGGGGTGCTTATATGATAGGAAATCTTGATTTATATCGTATTTTTAATGTCGTCAGTAAAAATAGTAGCTTTTCGCAAGCCGCACAAGAACTTTATATGACACAATCAGCGGTCAGTCAGGCAATTATGCGTTTAGAAAAAGAGTTAGACCAGCAGCTTTTTTATCGAACTTCAAAAGGGGCGGTTTTAACAAATGAAGGAAAAATGTTATACGAACATATTCATTCGGCAATTGGAATGATTCAAGTCGGAGAAGAAAAACTTTCGGCATTAAAAACCTTAGAGACTGGCCATTTACGAATCGGTGTTGGGGATACGATTTCTCGCTACTATTTACTACCCTATTTAGAAGAATTTCATGAGAAGTATCCAGGGGTCAAACTTACAATTTTAAATGGAACCACTACGGAAATTGTCCGCTATCTTCGTTCGGGGCAAGTGGATGTTGGTATCTGTAATTTACCAATCGAAGATGAACAAATTCATGTTACCCAAACGTTAAAAGTACATGATACATTCATCGCTGGTGAGGCCTTTCGTGATTTGAGTGAACGAACCCTTTCAATTGAAGAATTATTGACGCAACCTTTAATTTTTTTAGAAAATAAATCAAATGCTAGACGTTACGTTGAAAATTATTTCACGCAAAAAGGTTATCAATTAGCACCAGACTTTGAACTTGGTTCTTCGGATTTAGTCTTAGACTTTGCTCGGATTAATTTAGGCGTGGCATGCGTGATTCGCGAATTTTCACAATATCATTTAGATAAAAAAGTTGTTTTTGAAATCCGACTAGAAGAACCGATTCCTAGTCGGGCAATTGGGATTTGTTACTTGAAAAATGTTTCTTTATCACCAGCAGTTAAAATATTTGTGGAAAGCATTGAAGCGGAAAAAAACGTGAAAGGTTAAAAAAAGAAAAGCAGATTATATGAGATATGTTACAATGGGATTATTATGAAAGAATGGAGATCGAAATGGATATTCAACGTTTTATTGCCGCACGAAAAGCCATGGGGCTATCACAAAAAGAGTTGAGTGATGGTATTTGCACACAAGCAACTTTGAGTCGTTTTGAAAATAACGGACAAATCCCGACAGTTAAAATTTTGATTCAATTGTGCCATCGTTTAAATATTAGCCTAGGAGAACTTTTCCCAGAAGTCGGAGTCAAAGAAACAGATATTAACCGAAAACTAGGAAAAGCAGAGTTTAATTTTATTTTACGCGAATATGAAAAAGCCGAAGAAATCTTAGATCAAATTCAAGTAGAAGCGCTACAAGAGGAACGTCAACATTGGTATTATGATTACTTAAAAGGTTATTTAATTGCTTTACAAAATGGTCCGACATCGGATGCTTTCTTTTACTTTAATCGAATTATTGCCGAGGCTCCAGCAGAAGAAACTGATATATTAACCTTGTTGGCTTATACAGGAATGGGGCTTTTGTATGAAAACTTGAACGAAAGAGAAAAAGCTGAATACTTCTTTAATAAAGCGATTACCGATGTTTATCAATACCCAATTAAAGAGACCCATGATATTTGGCGCTTACTGAATATTTTATATTATTGTGGCTCCTTTTATGCTAATAGTGGGGATTATGAAACGAGCGATGCATTACTGACGCATGGTGTGGCGATTTGTTCAGATAACCACGTAACGTATTATTTGGCTAGAATGACTTTTCAATTAGCTAAAAATGCCTTGGTTCAAAAAAAGGAACCACAAGAAATTATTGATTTGTACTATGATACAAGGGCCTATGCCAAAATTAATAAAAATATGATTGGATTACAGAAATTGGAAGATTTTAAACAACAATTATTAATGGATCCAGCTTTTGCGGGCTTGATTGGTTAAGGAAATGAAAAGGGGAATTTTTGGCAGTGAGAAAAAGAGTAGTTAAGTGGATTTGTTTGATTGGTTTGATTTTACCAATGTTTGGTACATCGATGACTGTGTTGGCAGAAGAAGAGCCGACAATGATGGATTTGATTCAAGCCGCAGGTTATACCGTCGATGAAATGCATCGACCAAAATCAATCGTCTTGATTGATGCGAATACGGGGAAATATTTATGGGGCGAAAATCCAGATTTAGCCCATAATCCAGCGAGTATTATGAAATTAATGACTTTATATTTAGTTTACGAGGCGATGGAGCAAGGGAAATTTAGCTTAGACACAACCATTGTTGGCAACGATCGTTATCAACAAATGTCACAAATCTATGCATTAAGTAACGCACCAATCATTACGGGTGTTGAATACCCTGTTCGTGAGTTAATTCCGATGTTATTGGTACCATCTTCGAATGTTGCGACACTGATGTTAGCTGAGTTGGTTGAACCAAATCCGGTTATCTTTTTAGAAATGATGAATGCCAAAGCAGCTGAGTTAGGCATGAATCATACGAAAATTTACAATGCTACTGGTGCCGCTATTTTTGCTTTTGATGGACTCTATCTACCTGAGGGGATTGATGGTAGTACGTTACAAACTCAAGCAGATAATGAAACGACTGCTAGAGATTTAGCGATTTTAGTTTATCATTTATTGAAATTGAATCCTGATGTTGTCCAATATACGAACCAAGCACAAGTGACAACGATGCAAGGAACACCGTATGAAGAAACTTTCGATAGTTATAATCACTCATTACCTGGCTTGAAACACGCTTATGAAGGCGTCGATGGTCTAAAAACGGGATCAAGTCAATCAGGTGGTTTCAATATCGCGATGACTGGTCAACGTGGAGAGATGCGTTTGATTACGATTGTTTTGGGTGTCGGTGACTGGGTTGATCAAAATGGAGAGTATTACCGTCAACCTTTTGCAAATGCAGCCTTTGAATATGGTTTTACTCAGTTTTCATATCGTGAAATTTTAAGTCCAGGAGAACATACGGTTCAAGATGAAAAAATTATTTTAGAAGAAAGCCTGTTTGATACTGTTCGAAACGAACAAGATTTGTCAATGATAGTTGAAGGTGATCAGATTCATTTGGCCAATGGACTATCAACTATTTCAGATAATATTCCACAAGTAACCCAAACGGTGACAAAAGTGAAGACACCAGAAGTTGTGGTACAAGAAGTAACTGAAAAAGTCGGGAGCGTATTGAATCTTGATTTCTTCGGTTCCAAATTGGGACTAGGAATTGCTCTAGGAATAGGGGTTTTAGTTCTGTTAATTATTTTAATCGTTGTATCTAGTATTCAAAATAAACGTCGCCGTCGTATAGCGCGTCAAAATCGCGGACGAAGATAAGTATCTATAATAACGAGGAGGATGATATTCATCATCGCCCTCGTTATTTTTTTAGTTTTTTTTACTATTTCTCATTTTTTACCAATGCCCTTTTATAGAAAATAATGTATAATATTCAAATTGAAGCGTGTTTTACTTATAATTATTAATGAAAGGAAGAATATTTTGAAGAAAAATAAAGAAGTAAGGGTCAAAAAAGATTTTACAAAAATGAAGACCCCCCATATTTATGTCATTATTTTTGGAGTGGTTCTTTTTTCTTGGCTTTTAACATTTCTAGTTCCAGCCGGGAAATTCAGTACAGAAGAAATTGAATACGACGATGGACAAGGAGGCGTTAGTACCAGAACGGTTCTGAAACAAGATTCTTTCCGATACGCCTATCCATTAAATCAAGAGTTTGCCTTTGATCAATTAGAAGAGTTACAAAACAATCCGGATAAAATGGAAGAATTAGCCATTCCAGAAGAAGGATTGGAAGCCGTTTTAGCAAGTGGCGAAGCTGATTTAACACAAGAAGCTTTGGATGAGATTGCTTTAACCGATGATACCTTGTACGATTTATATGGCATGGAAATCTATGACACAAGTAAAAAACTTCATCGTACAGCTCGTGTTTGGGGAACCGATGACACTGGTGGTTTTGGATTTTTAAACTTTGTTTTTGAAGGGTTAACTTCTGGGGACAAATACGGTTCAGCCGTTGGTATCGCCGCATTGATTTTAGTTGTTGGTGGTGCTTTTGGAATTATTATGCGTACAGGCGCAATTGAAGCTGGTATTTTTGCCTTTATTAGTAAAACAAAAGGGTTGGAACGTTTAGCGTTACCACTATTATTCTTTGCCTTTTCTTTTGGCGGCGCGACTTTTGGGATGGCAGAAGAAGTGATCCCATTTGCGATGATTATGGTACCGTTCGTGATTGCACTTGGTTATGATTCAATCGTAGCCGTCACCGTCACCTACGTGGCCTCACAAATCGGTAACGGAACTTCTTGGATGAGTCCTTTTAGTGTGGCTGTGGCCCAAGGAATTGCTGGTGTGCCAGTACTTTCTGGTGCGACTTTCCGTTTAATTATGTGGGTGGTTATCACTAGTTTATCAGCAGCCTATCTAATGGTTTATGCAGAAAAAATTCGTAAAAAACCTGAGAAATCATTAAGTTACAAAACGGATAATTACTTCCGTGAGCATATTCAAAAAACAAACGAAGAGAACAAGCCTTTCTTATTAGGTCACAAATTAGTCCTTATTGAAATGTTAATCGTTCTAGTTTGGATTATCTGGGGTGTCACTCAAAAAGGTTACTACATTCCGGAAATTGCTTCACAATTCTTTGTGATGGGATTAGCTGCAGGGATTATTGCGGTAATCTTTAATTTAGAAGGTATGAGTATTAATGACGTGGCCGCGGCTTTCCAATCAGGTGCCGCTGATTTAGCCGGAACAGCGATTGTTGTTGGGATGGCAAAAGGAATTTTACTTGTATTAGGGGGCTCAGATGCAAACGTGGCCTCTGCTTTAAATACTGTTTTACATAGTATTGGAACGGTCTTAGTCGGAGTACCAGCTTGGTTTGGTGCTTGGGTAATGTATATTTTCCAAAGTTTATTCAACTTAGTTGTGACATCAAACTCTGGACAAGCTGCTTTGACGATGCCGATTATGGCGCCATTAGCGGATATTGTTGGAGTACCTCGCCAAATCGCCGTTTTAGCTTACCAATTAGGTTCAGGCTTTATGGATGCCTTCACACCGGTTTCAGCTAGTTTGATTGGTGTGCTTGGTGTCGCTCGTATTGAATGGATTAAATGGGCAAGATTCCAAATTAAAATGCAAGGATTCTTATTCGTATTAGGTTCAATCTTCATTATGATTGCCATTGCAATTGGCTTGCAGTAAAATTAAAAGAGGTGCTGGGATGGTCAACGCCATCTCAGCTTTTTTTTTGAGGATGGTGCTAGCGCTCTGTAAATAGTCTTTAATTCAAACGGCATTTCTAGAGCTGTCACTCGGAAATAAGCTATCTTTCGATAAAAATCCAAGAACGATTTTTTCGTAAGCTTTGCTTATATCTCGTGCCAAAACGCTCTATAAATAGCCCCTAACTTAAACGGCATGTTTGAAGTAGCTAGTCGGAAATAAGTCGATCTGTAAAAAAATGAAAGAGCCATTTTCTTTCCAGATGCGCGCTTATTTCTCCTAGCTGAGCACTTCAATCATAGCCTCTAATTCAAACGGCATTTCTAGAGCTGTCACTCGGAAATAAGCTATCTTTCGATAAAAATCCAAGAACGATTTTTTCGTAAGCTTTGCTTATATCTCGTGCCAAAACGCTCTAGAAATAGCCTCTAACTTAAACGGCATGTTTGAAGTAGCTAGTCGGAAATAAGTCGATCTGTAAAAAAATGAAAGAGCCATTTTCTTTCCAGATGCGCGCTTATTTCTCCTAGCTGAGCACTTCAATCATAGCCTCTAATTCAAACGGCATTTCTAGAGCTGTCACTCGGAAATAAGTCATCTTCCGATAAAAATCCAAGAACGATTTTTTCGTAAGCTTTGCTTATTTCTCGTGCCAAAGCGCTCTATAAATAGCCTCTAATATACAGAAATGGAGTGGTTTTTATGTTGATTATTCGTCAAGTTGAAGTTTATGCACCCGATTTTTTGGGGACGATGGATGTTTTAATTGTTAATGATAAAATTGTTGCAATGGAAGATGAATTAACTGGTGGATTTGAGGAGTTAGCGATTGAAGAAATTGATGGCCGAGGTCAAATTTTAACACCCGGGTTCATTGATGGACACTTCCATATTTTAGGTGGTGGTGGTGAAAATGGATATCATAATCGTACACCGGAAGTGACATTAAGCCAATTAACAACAGCTGGTGTAACAACGGTTGTTGGATGTCTTGGTACCGATGGTGTGGGTCGTGATATGACGGCCTTAATTAGTAAAGCACGTGGGTTAGAGGCAGAAGGGATTTCGACCTATGTGTATGATGGATCGTATCGTTTGCCAATTGAACCGGTGACCGATTCAATCATTAAAGATTTCTTGACGATTGATAAAATTATCGGTGTGGGCGAATTAGCGATTGCCGATCATCGTTCGTCACAACCAACTTTGAATGAGTTTACTCGTACCGTAGCTGATGCACGGGTTGGCGGCATGTTATCCGGAAAAGCTGGGATTGCCAATATTCATTTAGGCGATGGCAAAGATCGATTAAAGCTTATCCATCAAACGATTGAAGAGACCGATATTCCGATTAGTCAATTTTGGCCAACCCATGCTAACCGAACACAAGAGGTCTTTGAAGCTTGTCTAACTTTTGCTAAGCAAGGTGGCGTGATTGATTTTACTGGCAGTGAAAATCCTGATTTTTGGGAAAAGACCGATGGTGAAGTTCGTTTTAGTAAAGCTTTAAAACGTGTGTTAGAGGAAGGGATAAGTTTAGATAATTTTACAATGACTTCTGATGGACAAGGAAGTTTGCCTTATTTTAATGAACAAAATGAGTTTATTGGTATGGGAGTCGGCAGTTCAAAATCACTACTTGTTGGGATTAAAGAAGCTGTTTTTAAAGAAAACATTCCCTTAGAAATTGTGTTACGTGCAGTGACATGCAATCCAGCTCGCGTTTTAAAACTTGAGCATAAGGGTTCTTTAGCTGTCGGAAAAGATGCCGATCTTTGCTTGTTAGATAAAGAGACGTTAGATATTCGTACCGTGATTGCTAAAGGCCAAGTGATGATTGAAGAAAAAGCAGTCAAAGTTTGGGGAACCTTTGAACAATTAAATCGATAAAAAAGAAAGAAGTCTGATGAGTGTCGGACTTCTTTTTTTATGTTTGCAGGAGCTTTTTTAACGACTAGTCAAATGATTCTATTCTAGGTAAAAGTAGTTATCAAAATGAGGGATGAGAAGTGAAGAGTGTTTTAATTATCAAATATATTGAAAAGCGTGGAATAGTTGTTTTATCAACGGTATTTAGCGCTTTTTTTGTTTAAAAATCATTTTTCAAATGAATATAGAGTATTTAATATACGTAAAAACAAACAATAACGAAACAAATATGAATAAATATGCATTTTATCCTTGATTTTAGTAAAAATATACGTATAGTATAGATTAACAAAGATAACAGGAGGAATGAAAAATGGTTATTAGTAATACTGAGATTAAGAAAGTGGTTCTTGCTTATTCTGGTGGTTTGGATACATCAATTATGATTACATGGTTGAAAGAAAATTATAATAATTGTGAAGTGATTGCCGTTACAGGAAATGTCGGACAAGATGCAGAACTTGATGGCTTGGAAGAAAAAGCGTTAAAAACAGGCGCATCAAAATTATACATTGAAGATTTACAACAAGAATTTGTTGAAGATTATATTTTCCCTTCATTAAAAGCTGGTGCCGTTTATGAAAATAGTTATTTACTAGGTACCTCGTTTGCCCGTCCAATTATTGGCAAACGTTTAGTAGAAATTGCTTTAGCGGAAGGCGCCGATGCGATTTGTCATGGTTGTACTGGAAAAGGCAATGACCAAGTTCGTTTTGAACTGGCAGTTAAAGCTTTTGCGCCTAAAATGAAAATTATTGCACCATGGCGGACTTGGGAATTAAAATCACGTGAAGATGAGATTGAATACGCGGAAAAACATCAAATTCCTTTAAAAATTACAAGAGAAACAAATTATTCAAAAGACATGAACTTATGGCATTTATCGCATGAAGGTTTAGATTTAGAAGATCCAGCGAATGAACCAAAATACGATCAAATTTTAGAATTGAGTGTTTCACCAGAGAATGCACCCGATCGCCCTACTTATGTAACACTGTCGTTTGAAAAGGGAATTCCCGTAGCTTTAGATGGCAAAAAAATGGCGGGTGTTGAATTAATCAAAGCTTTGAACAAAATTGGTGGAGCCAACGGGATCGGTATTATTGATATTGTTGAAAACCGTTTAGTCGGTATGAAATCCCGTGGAGTCTATGAGACACCAGGTGGTACGATTTTATACCATGCGCACCAAGCTTTAGAAACGTTGTGTTTAGACAAAGAAACCCAACATTTTAAACAAGGTGTTTCAAATAAATTTGCTGAACTTGTCTATAACGGTTTATGGTTTACGCCATTACGCGAATCATTAAGTGCCTTTGTTGATCAAACGCAACAAACGGTCACTGGAGAAGTGAAATTGAAATTGTATAAAGGAAATATCAGCAATGTGAGCTTGACCTCACCTTATTCGCTTTATAACGAAGAGTTCGCTTCGTTTGGTGAAGATGAAGTCTATAACCAAGCCGATGCAGCAGGTTTCATCAATTTATTCGGTCTACCAATCACGGTTCAAGCGTTATTAAACAAGGTTGGTGAGTAAGATGGCGAAAATGTGGGCCGGACGTTTTAAAAAAGAAATTGATGAACGCGTCAATGATTTTAACTCTTCGATTCGTTTTGATCAGCAGATGTACAAGCACGATATTTTTGGCAGTATCGCTCATGCCACGATGCTGGGTGAGCAAGGGATTATTCCACAAGAAGAAGCAAAAAAAATCATCACAGGCTTAGAAGAAATTTTAGTTGCATTAGAAACGGGCAAACTAGCTATCGATCCAACAGCCGAAGATATTCATATGTTTGTTGAGGCGACTTTGACTGAGAAACTCGGAGAAAGTGGCAAGCGACTACATACGGCTCGCAGTCGTAACGATCAAGTTGCGCTTGATTTACGTTTTTATTTAAAAGATGAAACAACGACAGTCATCGAATTAACGAAAAATCTGATTCAAGTTTTTTGTAATTTAGCTAAAGAGCACACTGAAACCGTCATGACGGGCTACACTCATTTACAAAGAGCCCAACCAATTACCTTTGCTCATCATTTGATGGCTTATGTGCAAATGTTCTTACGAGATACTGAACGTCTTGCAGAAAGTCAAAAACGGATGGATAGCATGCCTTTAGGAAGCGGTGCTTTAGCGGGAACGACTTATGATATCCATCGCCAAAAAGTCGCAGAACTTTTAGGCTTTGCAGATGTGACCCAAAATAGTTTAGATGCTGTTTCTGATCGTGACTTTGCGATTGAATTGACGAGTGATTTGGCGATCTTAATGATGCATTTATCCCGTTTTTGCGAAGAAATTATTTTGTGGTGTTCATGGGAATTTAAATTTATTGAGCTAGATGATGCGTATGCAACGGGCTCAAGCATTATGCCACAAAAGAAAAATCCAGATATTGCTGAGTTAATTCGTGGTAAAACAGGTCGCGTGATTGGTGATCTAGTGACATTACTAACGATGATGAAAGGTTTACCACTGGCGTACAACAAAGATATGCAAGAAGATAAAGAAGCGGTCTTTGATGCTCTTGATACAGCTAAACTTTGCTTAACGACATTAGCACCAATGGTTGAAACAATGACGGTTCTAAAAGAAAATATGCGTCAAGCAGCCGCGAAAGGTTTCATTAATGCGACCGATTGTGCCGATTATCTTGTTAAAAAAGGCATGGCTTTTCGTGACGCCTATCAAATAACCGGTCAGTTAGTTGCTCAATGTATTGATGAAAATACTACTTTAGAAAAATTAAATTTGGCAAGTTATCAAGCGCTTAGTCCGTTATTTACGGAAGACATTTATCAAGCAATCGACTTAATTACTTGTGTGAATGAACGAAAAGTTGATGGCGGACCTGCAAAGACTGCTGTCGAGCAACAAATCAAAGTGGCACTGGAAAAAATTTAAAAAGGGGCCAGAAGTAAATGAAAATAAAGGTTTATATTGATGGGCAAGAAGGGACAACGGGCCTTGAAATTGTTGAACGTCTAGAAAAAAGATCCGACTTGGAACTTTTAAAAATAGATTCAGCATTACGCAAAGATCCCAAAGAACGTCAACGACTGATGAATCAATCGGATTACACGTTTCTTTGTTTACCGGATCTAGCAGCGATTGAAGCGGTCGCTTTAATTGAAAATCCAGCGGTTAAAGTGATCGATGCTTCAACGGCTCATCGGACGCATGTCGATTGGGCCTATGGTTTTCCAGAATTATCGAATAGTCATCGACAAAACATTCAAACATCGAAACGAGTGGCAGTTCCCGGGTGCTATGCGAGTGGTTTCGCAGCACTTGTTTATCCGTTGGTTACGGCAGGGATTATGCCCAATGACTATCCGATTGTTTGTCACGCAACGAGTGGTTACAGTGGTGGTGGCAAACAAACGATTCAAACTTATGAAGAGGCCAATCGGTCGATCGAGTATGATGCGCCAAGGTTATATGCTTTGGAACAAAAGCATAAACATTTAAAAGAAATGCAAGCTATTTCACGGTTAGCTTATCCACCGATTTTTAATCCGATAATTGCCGATTATTATCAAGGAATGACTGTCGCGATTCCCTTGCATACACGATTACTTTCAGAAAAGAAAAGTGTGCAAGAGCTACAAGATTTTTTTGAAAATTACTATCAAGATCAAGTTTTTATTAAAGTACAACCGCCGCTAGCGACTGGATTTTTGGCTGCAAATGGTGTGGTAGCATCGAATGAGCTAGAAATTTTTATTTCCGGACATGAGGAACAAATTTTACTCGTTGCTCGTCTAGATAATTTAGGCAAAGGAGCTTCTGGTGCGGCTGTTCAATGTTTGAACTTGATGATGGGAATTGATGAAACAACATCACTGATTTAGGAAGTGATAAAGGGGGAAACAAAGGTTGTTAACAAAAGAGTTTAATTATAAAGTTGTTCCCAATGGGGTTTGTGCGGCCGAAGGTTTTTTGGCGTCAGGGGTTCATTGTGGATTACGCAAAAATAAAAACAAACCAGATTTAGCTTTGATTTATAGTGAGAATCTTTGCCAAGCGGCGGCAGTTTATACGCAAAATAAAGTCAAAGGGGCACCGATATATGTGACCCAAAAGCATTTAAAAAATCACCAAGCACAAGCGATTATTGTCAATAGCGGCAATGCCAATACGTGTAACGCCAATGGGGAAAAAGATGCGAAAACAATGTGTCAAACGATTGCCGCACAGTTAGATATTGAGGAAAGTGATGTGGTCGTTGCTTCAACAGGAATTATCGGTCAACCATTACCGATTGATTTAATTAGTGAAGCGGCATCAGAATTAAAAAATCAATTAAGCCGTGAGGGCAACGATCAAGCGGCAGCGGCGATTTTAACAACGGATACGTGTCAAAAGGAATACGCCCTATCAATAGAAATTGCTGGAAAAACGGTTCGAATTGGTGGAATTTCAAAAGGGAGTGGGATGATTCATCCAAACATGGCTACCATGCTTTGTTTTGTGACAACCGATGTCGCAATTGAGGCAGCCTTACTACAAGAAGCTTTAAGAGCGGTAACGGATGAAACATTTAATATGGTTTCGGTTGATGGTGATACTTCAACCAATGATATGGTGACGGTTCTGGCCTCTGGTTTAGCCGAAAATCCACTGATTACAGATAGTCAGTCCGCTGAATATCAATTGTTTATTCAAGGTTTGTATGTTGTTTTAAGAGAACTCTCACGTAAAATTGCCCAAGATGGTGAAGGTGCCTCAAAACTATTGGAATGCCAAGTGACTGGTGCAAAAGATAAAGCAACAGCTCGTCTGATTGCTAAAAGTGTCATTACTTCAAGCCTCGTTAAAAGTGCAATGTTTGGGCAAGATCCGAACTGGGGCAGAATTTTATGTGCGATTGGTTACAGCGAAGGTGATTTTTCGATTGAAAATGTTCAAGTCGATTTAGCTTCCGTTAAAGGGCGTGCGACCGTTTGTTTGAATGGTTCACACATAGCTTTTGATGTTGCTCAACTGGAGGAAATTTTGACTGAAGATGAAATATTCATCTATGTTGATTTAGGTCAAGGACAAGCCAAAGCAACGGCTTGGGGCTGTGATCTAACTTATGATTATGTCAAAATTAATGCCGACTATCATACATAGGAAATAAGCGAGGTGCAGGAAATGATATCAGATAAATTACGCGCTGAAATCTTAATGGACGCGTTACCTTATATTCAAAAATATAACAATAAAATTGTGGTCGTCAAATATGGGGGCAATGCGATGACGAGTGAAGCATTGAAAGATGCCGTTATGGCAGATATTGTCTTACTTTCTTTAATTGGGATTAAAGTCGTATTGGTTCACGGTGGGGGGCCAGAAATTAATGAACAGCTTCAAAAAATTGGCAAAGAGAGTCATTTTGTGGATGGGCTACGCTACACCGATCAAGAGACGATGGATGTCGTTCAAATGATCTTAGCGGGTAAGGTTAATAAAAATTTGGTTGCACATTTGGAAAAAAGTGGCGGAAAGGCGATTGGTCTTTGTGGGATTGATGGTTCAATGATTCAAGCTGAGAAAAAAATTAGCAGTGTTGATCTCGGTTTTGTTGGAACGATAACAAATGTTGATGCGACTCCGATTATCAATGCCCTTGATCACGGCTATATTCCAGTTGTTTCAACGATTGGAATTGGTGAAGATAAACAGACGTATAATATTAATGCCGATACGGCGGCTGCTAAAATTGCAGCTACACTCCAAGCAGAAAATTTAATTTTAATGTCGGATATTAAAGGCGTTCTACGTGATCAAACCGATGAGAATACCTTAATTCCACTCGTTCAAGTTAGTGAAGTACCGAGTCTAGTCAAGCAAGGGATTATTAGTGGTGGTATGATACCGAAAATTGAATGTTGTGTCGAAGCGATTCGTCGAGGAGTCAAACGTTCAATTATTATTGATGGACGCACACCGCATTCGATATTAATTGAGTTGTTATCAAAAGAAGGAATTGGAACAATGTTTTCTTAAAAAGGAGGGAGTCAATGTCCGTACAAACGCAAACACAACAATACGTGATGCATACTTATGCTCGAAAACCAGTCACCTTAGTTAAAGGTCAAGGAGCAATTGTTTATGATGAATCCGGCAAACAATACTTTGATTTTAGTAGTGGAATTGGAGTCAATTCACTTGGTTATAGTGATCCGGAGTGGAGTTTGGCAATTGCTAAACAAAGTCAGACTTTGCAACATACGTCCAATTTATACTATACACAACCGATGGCACAATTAGCTGAAATATTATGTCAGAGAACCAATTATGCAAAAGTTTTCTTTGGAAATTCTGGTGCAGAAGCCAATGAAGGTGCAATTAAATTGGCTCGTAAATATAGTTTTGACCGTTATGGGAAATCCGCCCAACGTTATAAAATTTTAACCTTGAAAGACTCATTTCACGGTCGGACGGTTACGACTTTATCAGCAACCGGTCAAGATGTTTTCCATCAATCTTTTGATCCTTTCACACCTGGTTTTGATTATGTGGTAGCCAATGATTTAGCTGATTTAACAAGTAAACTTGATGATCAAGTTTGTGCGGTGATGATTGAATTCGTTCAAGGTGAAGGTGGCATTCATTTACTAGACAAAGTGTATGTTCAAACGTTATTTGAGCTTTGTGCAGCCAAAGATATCTTAGTGATTGCAGATGAAGTTCAAACAGGAATTGGCCGAACAGGCAGACTGTTGGCCAGCGAACATTATCAAGTCCAACCAGATATTAGCACTTTAGCTAAAGGATTAGGTGGCGGCCTTCCAATTGGTGCGGTATTATGTAATGAGAAATTAGCCGATGTCTTTCAGCCAGGGGATCATGCCACAACCTTTGGTGGTAATCCAGTGGTTTGTGCAGGTGCGCAAGTGGTTTTAGATAAACTAACACTACAAGTACTAGAAAGCGTTCAACAAAAAGAACAGCTAATACGACAACATCTAGAAAAAATGCCAGAAGTAAAAAAAATCGATGGCATTGGTTTGATGTTGGGGATTCAGTTGGAAAGTAAAACGGCAGCAGAAGTAATCGATGCTTGCTTGGAAGAAGGTTTAATCGTACTTTCAGCCAAAGAAAAAATTCGTTTATTACCTCCACTAACAATTAGTGCTGAGGAACTTAAACAAGGATTAGCGATTTTAGCCAAAGTTTTAGCAGATTAATGAAGGAGTGAGTCGATGAACCATTTACTAAAAATGCTCGATTTATCAAAAGAAGAAATTATTGAGTTATTAAATTTAGCGGATCAATTAAAATATGAAAAAGCCAATAACATTCCACATCCTCATTTGGCGGGTAAAACGTTAGCGATGATTTTTGAAAAATCATCAACGAGAACACGCGTCTCTTTTGAAGTGGGTATGTATCAATTAGGCGGACATCCTTTATTTTTAAGCTCAAATGATTTACAAATGGGACGTGGGGAACCGATTCAAGATACCGCACGTGTACTTTCGCGTTATTGCGATGGTATTATGATCCGGACATTTGGCCATGCGATTGTCGAAGAATTAGCCGAATATAGCAGTGTTCCAGTGATCAATGGCTTAACTGATTTTTCACATCCTTGCCAAATTTTCGCTGATTTATTAACGATTCGTGAATACAAAGGTTCGTTTGAAGGTTTAAAAGTTTGTTTTATTGGGGATCCAAATAATATGGCAAACTCGTTAATCGTCGGAGCTTTAAAATTAGGCATGCGTTTTTCATTAGCTTCACCCACAGGTTATGAATTGCATCCAGAAATTGCGGATTTTGTTGCGGGGAATCCTCATTTTGAACAAACAACCGATGTCTTAGAAGCAGCTAAAGCAGCGGATGTCGTAATTACCGATGTTTGGGCATCAATGGGAGACGAAGCAGAAGTCGAAGAGCGTAAAAAAGCTTTTGCCAACTATCAAATCAACCAGTTGGTGATGGATGTAGCCAGTGCGGATGCGATTGTTTTACATTGCTTACCGGCCCATCGCGAGGAAGAAATTACAACAGAAATCTTTGAAAAGTATGCCCACGTGATTTTTGATGAAGCTGAAAATCGGTTACACGCGCAAAAAGCCATTTTAGTGAAGTTGATGGCATCTTAAAAACGAGTGTAGAAAAGTTGTTTTAGCCTGAGAAATTGATTGAATGTAAGCAATCGTTGATTAACAAGTTTATTACGTGTAACAAACTAAAAAGATAGGAATGCGGCTAATGCCGTAGTCCTATCTTTTTAGTTTCGTTAGGTCAAATACAATTACTTCATCAATGGGTATGACATCTGATTGATTTCGATACTCGCTTGCACCTGATTCAAATAAAACGAAAAGCTTCTCATTTTCTACTACAATTTGTTCCATATAAGGTGGAAAGTCTATTGATGAGGAGAAATCTTCTTCTTTATAAGAAATGGGGTCTTTCTCAAGATTATTTTTCAAGAAAAAAAGTTGTGAGTCCGACTCGCCGTATGATTGAGAGAAAAGAATTTGATTGTTGAAAAAAGTCACGCCTTGAATCTTTTCAACGATTTCTACTTTTTCTTTTTTTGAATCAATACCACGTGTCTCTTCAGGATTATTTTGTTTTGCCTGGTGAGGAAGTCCGCTATTATCTAATGGGTAACTAACAAGTGTGCCTTCATTGTCCTTTTTAAAATGACCAACAATCAAGTTGCTTTCATGATAAGCTAAAAAAGAAGCTTTTGGTAAATCTTTTAACGGAATTTCATAACGATAGGCAAGCGGCTGTTTTGCATGCTCAAAATCATATTCTTTGATTTGTTTGACTGAAAATGCTGCGATTTTTGCTTTTTCATCGGCTGTTTCGGTTGTTAACCACAAGTTATTACTGATCGGATCATAGGCAAGGCCCCCAGCATGTGCCAAATCAGGAAGAACAATTGTCTTTTTATGTGATCCAGAATGTTTATCTAAGACATAAATAACGGAATTGTACTTTTTATCAGCGCTATAGGCTGAAATAAAAAGGAAATCGTTCGAAAATGCCAAACCTTGAGGAATCATGTTCTCTGCGTTCGTAGGCTTATGTGTTTTGACGTCCATGGTGAGTGTATTTTCTAAATCAGGAATTTTGTATTGAGTCTTTGGTATTAAGCTAGTAGATAAATGCGGGTATTGCTCTTTGAATACTAGAGAATAGTTTGTAGAGATAGCCTGAAACCACTGCCAAGAAGCGTAAAAAATAATTATTAAAAGTAGTAAGAAGAATGCATAACGAGAGTAAATTCTTTTTTTTATGGTCACAAAAAAACCTCCTTTGTATTATGAATTGTACTAAACTTACGCTTATAAGGGAATTAAAAGAATAGAAAGTTTGTAACTTGATACAAATCAATTCATAAAATTTGCTCAGACAGTAGACTAGAGGAAAGAAGAAAGTAGGGATTAAAATGACAACAAATTTAAAAAATTTTGTCGTAGAAAATTTTGCAGAGTTAGATAAATACTCCAAAACAATTGCGAAAGTTCATGGTAAAAATCACCCAGAATTATTAGAAGTACGAGAAGTATTTTTGAAGGTGCAAGAAAAAGTCCAACAAGAGGCAACGAAAGAAGCGTTAGCACCAGAAATCAGACAATTAAGAAAATTGACGAATGACTATCAAGTACCTGCGGATGGTTGCCAAGCGTATCAAAAAACCTATCAGATGTTACAAGCATTGGACGGAGTTTATCAAAACTAAAAACAACCGAGAACAGACTAATTAAAAAGTCTGTTCTCGGTTGTTCTAGTTTTAATTAGAAGGCTTGTGGATTTTCCGCGCGTAAATCAAGGTGCTTGAGGTAACGCCAACGAGAAATACCAAAAAGAATCAGTTGTAACGTTAAGTAAACGGTAATAATGATTGAAAAATAGTACCATATATTGACTTGAACTAGTTGGACGATTCCCCAAAAGGCAACCGCTGAATGACAAGTTGCTATCAATATCGGTAAGAAATACATTGTAACTAATTGTTTCGTCACAATTTGATGTCGGATTCTTGGTGGTAGTCCAATTTGATAAAGGCTTCGATGGAAACGACCTTCTTTATCTAAATCACCGAATAAACGGAAGTAAAGAATGGAAGAAGCAAATAAAAAGAAAACACCACCGATAAGTAATCCAATCATTAAAATAAAACCATTGGCTTGGCGTTTTTTGAGTACAGTATTGTAAAGGGACTCGAATTCAAAGAAATCTTGATAAAGCTTATTCCAGGTACTCTCGTCAAGATCTTGATCGTAATATTTATCAAAGTTCGCTTCGAATTCAGCTTTCTTTTGATTTAAATTGGCGACAATTTGCTTATTGAGCGCACTTTGATCATCCCAATCCTGATAATCAATTAATTGATAAATATCGGGGTAAAAAGGGGGATCTGTATTTTTCTTCATTTCTTTTATAACGGCATCCGGTGCGATAACGGTATTTTGATAATAAATTAATGAAAAGTTAGTCGGAACTTCTTTTAGGGAAAAAGCTTGATCGCTAAATTCTAAAAAGACTGTCTCTGTTTGACTTTGTTTTCGAATGCGCGCACCTTCATTTAAGTTGGCTGCTGTTTGTAGTAATTGATTTTCCTCAGGATTTAAGGTTTCTAAACCTAATTGTTTCGCTACTCGATTATAACTAGAAGCAGAAATCAAAGAGACGTAGTCAAGCATATTTTCATTCTCATCTAAAATCCCGAGAGAATAACTCTCGATTTTTTCATAAGTTGGTTGATAGCCAGCTGATTGCAAATCGTTAAAAATTTCTTTCCCCATTTTAATAATGGGTTGTTCGTTTTCAGGTAGAGTAACTTGAGCAGAAGGATGGTGAATTAAAAAAGCAACTGGTAAATTGTTCCGTGTATTTGCTTGGGTGCTACCTAAACTGGCCGTCACTGAAACACCAACAAGTGCGACAGCTGCCGTACAAGTAATGAGTGAAAATAAATTAGCGTTCTCTTTTCCACGATAAGCACCCGTTGCAGCTAATAATAAGTTTTTGCCTTGCCAGTAGTTTGTTTGTTTTTGTTTCCATAAATAATAGTAGACGCTGACTTGATGAAAAAATAAAAAAGTCGCTGCAACGGTAAAAAAGACACAAGAAAATAGAACAAAGAGGTTACTGTTATTAATCGATTTTACAAAGTAGATAAGAGAACCGTAACCTAAAATTAAACAAGAAAAAGCAAGAATCACTAGAAAAGGATTTGCTTTTGGTGTTTTTTCAGGCATTTCATCACTTTTACCTAGTTGTGTCAGATTTGCCGTCTCAATTTTTAACGTTAATAAGAAACTAACCAATAAAAATAATAAAAAGTAGACAACAATTGTTAAGAATATTCCTAGAATAGGAAAATAAAAGTCAAGACCGTTTGGTAAACTAAGAATTTTTTGGATCACAATTAAAATAGCTTTCATAAAAAGAACACCAAGCGTAATTCCTGTAAAAATCGCGCCTGTGCCAATCACCATATTTTCGCCAAAAAGAAGCAAGCGTAAATCACGTGGCTTAATTCCAAGCATGACGTAAATACTTAATTCGCGTTTTCGTGATTTTGAGAAAATCCCAAAGGAATACCATAAGAAGATAAATGATAAAGCGACAATTAAGATTTGGCTGACAGTCATTCCAATCGTTGCTAAGTGTGTAACGGTATCACTACTACCACCTAAACCCGATTTTAATTGCGGATGAAAGTTTAAAATCGCAAATAAAAAGAAAACAAACACCGAGAAGCTACTACTTAAAAAATAGCCACCATAAATGCGTTTAGAGCGTAAAACATTATTAATAATCAGCTTGAAGAAGCTCATGACTACGACCTCCCAAGTGACTTAATACTGTTAGAATTTTTTGATAAAATTCATCCCGATTTTCTCCTAGATAGATTTCATTGTAAAAGCGCCCATCCTTAATAAAAACGACACGGTGACAATAGCTAGCCGCAAAAGCATCATGTGTCACCATTAAGGTCGTGACTTGACGCTCAAAATTAAGCTGACTGAGTAAGCCCATCACATCATCAGCCGATTTTGAATCAAGGTTTCCAGTTGGTTCATCCGCTAGAATCAACATAGGATTATGAATTAAGGCTCGACAGATCGCGACTCGCTGCATTTCTCCGCCAGATAATTGATAGATTCTTTTATCACGTAAAGCAGAAATTCCGAGTTCGTTGAGTAAATCTTCGGCCTTTTTTAACATTGAAGCGGGTTTTTCTCCATCTAAAGTTAGTGGCAAGACAATATTCTCAATCACGGTTAAAGGAGCTAGTAAGTTATATTGTTGGAAAACAAAACCGAGATTATGACGTCTAAAATCAGCTAATCGATTTTTTTGATAGAGATGCGGATTTTCATTGGCAAGCAATACTTCACCAGTCGTCGGTTGATCAAGTGTCGCAATGCAGTTTAGCAAAGTGGTTTTTCCGCTACCAGAAGGCCCCATAATCGCTACCATTTCACCTTTTTCAACAGTTAAATCAATACCTTTTAAGACCTCGACGGTAACTTCACCAGTGTAATTTTTTGTAAGTTGTTTGACAGATAGTAATGACATATTTCTCCTCCTTGTATCATGCTTAAACCAAGTTTATCAAGTCGCGAAGCTTTCAGCCATTGTTTTGGCGAACATCAAGCTTACAAAGATGTAAGATTGAAAAAGTAGCGTGGTAAGTCATTCACCACGCTACTTTTTGATTTTTTGAAAAGTGAAAGTCACCTTGGTTCCCAATGATGGCGTTGATTGAATTTGAAAATCAATCGCTAATCCTTCAGCAACTTGATTGACAAGGTAGAGCCCCATACCGGTTGCCTCACCAAATTTTCGGCCGTTTTCACCTGTAAAAAAGGCCCGTTTAATTCTTGGTAAATCAGAAGGTGGGATACCGAGACCATAATCAGTGATGGAAAGCACAACGGTTTCATTTGTCTCACTAGAAGTTATTTCAATTTTCTCTCCGGAATGGGAGTATTTTAGACTGTTAGTCAAGACTTGTTCAATCATAAAAGCCAGCCACTTTTCATCGCTAATGACAATTAAATCATCAGAAATTGTAAGAACAGGATAAATATTCCGTTGAATAAACGTACTTTTTTGCGTATTAATGGCAGACGTGACCACTTCTTTTAAAGATAATTGTTTTAAAAGAAAATCCGCCTGAAAGCCGGTACTTAAACGCGCTTCGTTTAGAGCGATATTCAGTCCATTTTTGAGTCGCTGTGTTTCTGTTAAAACCGCGGTTGGTGAAAGTTGGTGATTTTGAGCCATCATTTCCAAGACACTTAAAGGGGTCTTCATTTGATGGACCCATAAATTCATAAAAGTAATTTGTTGTTCGCGTCGCTTAGTCATCAGGGTGAATTGCTTTTCTTCTTTTTTTCGTAAAATTTCGAACTGACTTTGAATTTGTTGACTAATAGGACTACTATCACCCGGTAGCATCGTCAGTGTTTCACCGGATAGGAAACGATAAAGATGTCGTTTGGTATAATAATCATAGACAAACAAAAGTAAGAATAAAAAGCTTGAAATACCTAAAAAGTAAAGGACAAGACTCCAAGCAAGTGCATCGGTTAATCCAATAATAACCGCTACAAAGCTAATGATGGCCAAGCATGCTAAAAAGGGACGCCAATGAGTTTTAAAGTAAAAAGCCATTTAATCCACCTGCCAATTCAGCTGATAACCTTTGCCGCGAATTGTTGCAATACAATTGACTAATCCTAAATCTTCAAGTTTTTTTCGTAAACGTCCCATATTCACAGAGAGTGTATTATCATCAACAAAGCGGATATCATCCCATAATTTCATTAGCAGCATTTCACGCGGGACGATTCTGGGCGATTCCTCAATTAGTAGCTCTAAAAGCTCGCCTTCTTTTTTCGTCAATAACTCTATTTGCGTTTGATAATGGATTTCTAAACGCTCGGGAAAGTATGTTAGTTCGTGAAAAGTGACTGTTCGTTCTTTACTCATCGCATATTCACCATAAGCCCGTCGTAAATGACTTTTAATTTTTGCAATTAAAATATCGTTGTTAAAGGGCTTAACAAGGTAATCATCGCCACCATACTCCATTGCCATAACTTGGTCCATCGGGTGTTCACGAGCTGATAAGAATATAATTGGTAGGTTTGATAACTGACGAATTTTTTTCGTCCAATAAAAGCCATCAAAATAGGGCAAGTTGATATCCATTAAAATTAAATCGGGTTTGAAAGACGTAAATTCTTGGTCTAAGCGTTGAAAATTTGTAGCAAGGTGTACTTCGAATCCATATTTTTCAATTGTTTGACGAACTAGAGTAGCTAGTGTGAAATCATCTTCAATTAGAAAAATTCTCATACCTCAGACTCCTTTTTATGGGCGTCAACAAATTGTAAATGCTCGTTAAAATACTTTTTGTAACCGAGGTAACCAGCAATAATCGATCCTAAACTAGTTGTTGAAAGTAACATAAAGGTCACCATAATTTGATATTTAATTGCGTGTACTGGGTCAACACCAGCGAAAATCAGACCAGACATCATCCCAGGTAAACTGACAAGCCCAACCGTTTTAGCCGAGTCGATTGTAGGTTGCATCGCGACTTTAATACTTTCTCGTAAAATGGGTTGAGAGGCTTGCTTGATTGTCGCGCCTAAAGCTAATTTTTCAAGTACTTGTTGGCGCTGATCATGGAATTTGGAGGACAAATTTCGATAACACAAACCAATGGCAACCATGGAGTTACTAGCAATCATCCCACTGATTGGAATCACTTGCGAAGGAATAAATTGAATGGCTCCGGATAAAATTAAAATTCCCATCGTAATATAAGTACTGACAGCGATAGCTAAAAGGGAGTCCCAATAGTTTTTAATAAAATGCGGGTTCCGCTTATGGGCATTCCAAGCAGCATTTAATACAATAAAGAAACTCATACTAGCTGTTAAAACGACGTTATTGACTTGGAATAAATATTTCAAGACGTAACCAACTATAGTTAATTGAATGACCGCCCGTAAGACACTAAAGAGGATGTCTTTACTTAATTCAAGTTTTTCTTTTTGACTAATCAAAACGGCAATCATCACAAGTGCAAATGAAAACAGTAAAGATATATTATTGACCGCTAATTGATTCATTTAAAACGCCTCCTTCTTGAATCGTCACCATATGAGTAGCATTTGCTAATTCTTCGACATCGTGAGTGATTTGAATCAGCGTAACACCACTTTCGTGAATTTTTCCGAGTAGTTCATGGACGATTTGCTTATTCTCACTGTCTAAATCAACTGTGACTTCATCGAGTAGTAGTATTTTTGGTAAGAATAGTAAATTACGCAATAATGCGACACGTTGGCGTTCACCACCAGAAATTTCTGTAATTTTTTTATTAAGAAAACCCTCGGTTAAAGCAACGAGTTGTAAAGCTTTTTTAACTTTTAAAGCATCATAAGGCAGATCACGAATGGTAAATGGGAAAAGTAAATTATCATAGACAGTCTCACCAAATAAAGTCGGATTTTGAAAACAATAAGAAACTTCTTTGCGGTAAGTGGTTTTTTCATAAGCTTCTTGATCTTTATTCTGATAAGTAATTGACCCACTTGTCGGTGTGAGTAGGGAAGCGATGATTTTTAGTAGCGTACTTTTGCCACCCC
Source organism: Enterococcus eurekensis (assembly GCF_042654605.1). Lineage (NCBI taxonomy): Bacteria > Bacillati > Bacillota > Bacilli > Lactobacillales > Enterococcaceae > Enterococcus > Enterococcus eurekensis. The sequence continues at coordinate 26,715 of NZ_JBHSGT010000013.1, read as the reverse complement.
CAGATGGACCGGTAATGGTTAACCAAGCATTTTCTTCAACAGTTAAGTTGATATTTTTTAAGATTTGTTGCTGATCAACTTGATAAGACAAATCTTTAATCGTTAATAAAGACATTTAAAAACCTCACTTTTAATTGATAGTCTTATTATACCTTGTCTAATTTTATTATGAAAGTGTTGGAACCGAAATTTGACAATCAAAGGGAATCTTGTTAAATTATGAGAGAAATAAAAAATAAAACCTAGTAAATGGGGACAATTTTGTGAGTGTAGCAGGTATCTAAATTATAAGTTGAATAGCCAAAAAAATGGATTTTGTCCAGTTTATTTGGTGTACTTATTTATGATACCTATCGATGAACGAAGACCATTGGATTCTAAGCGATAGAGCATCAGTCTATCGTTTTTTTGTGTTTTCTAGGTTGGACATAGTAGAAACGACGTAACGGGATTGAAGGTATCTCTTTTAATAATGAAGGGGAGAAAGAACCATGAATCAAACAACATTAATGAAATTACAATACAATCAAGTGATTGAAAAAATTCAAGAAAAAGCGATTGGCGAACATAGTAAAGCAATCATTGGTGAATGGTTACCACAAAGCCATTTAGCAACAGTTGAAAAACGTCAAATTGAAACAAAAGAAGCGCGCTTAATTTTAGACAGTAATCAACATGTCCCTTTTATGGGATTAAGTCGGATTGTTGTCTTAATGGATCAAGTCCGAAAGGGTTTAATTTTAACCCCAGGAGATTTAGTTGAGTGTGGTGATTTTTTACGTAGTAGCCGTTTAATTATGAAATTTTTTGAGAAAAATCAATACCAAACACCAACGCTCTATGCTTACAGTCGCTACTTACCAGATTTAATGGAAATTGAAACAGCAATTGAAGCGAAAATTAGTAATCAAAAAATTGTCGATACCGCAACGACTCAACTGGCAAAAATCCGTCGCAAAAAGATTGAACTCCAAAAAGAAATTCAAGAGAAGTTAATGAAATTTATTCGCCATGGAAAAAATAAAGAAATGATTCAAGAGAGTATGGTTGTCAAAAAAGGCGAACATTATACCGTACCGATCAAGGCCAGTTATAAAAACAAAGTGGCAGGGACTTTGATTGAGGAATCGAGCAAAGGGCAAACCGCATTTATCGAACCAAGTGCGGTTTCAAAATTAAATGAACAACTCAATCAACTGATGATGGAAGAAACGATGGAAGAATATCAAATTTTAGCGGAGTTAACGGGTTATTTAGCTGAAAATGAAGCAGTGATTGATCAAGCGATTGAAACGATTACCGTTTTAGATTGTATCTTTGCTAGAGGGAAATATAGTCGAGAAATCAACGGCGTTACGCCAAAAGTCAATAAGGAAGAACGCATCCACTTGATTGGTGGACGCCATCCGTTTTTACCAAGCGATGCGATTCCATTAAATTTTGAGATTGGAGAAGCTTACCGAGGATTAGTCATTACTGGTGCTAATGCGGGCGGCAAAACAGTCGTCTTAAAAACGATTGGTCTTTTAACGCTAATGGCGATGGTTGGTTTACAAGTTCCAGCCAAAGAAGGAACGGAATTGGCCGTTTTCGATCAAATCTTTGTTGATATTGGTGATCAGCAAAACTTAGAAAATGCCTTGAGTACTTTTTCGGGACATTTAAAAAATATTGGCGAGATGCTACCTAAAATCAACCGTCATACGTTTGTCTTATTTGATGAAATCGGTAGTGGAACAGAACCAAATGAAGGGGCATCGCTTGCGATTGCAATCATGGGTGAGATGTATCAAAAAGGGGCGATTATCGTTGCTACGACTCACTACGGTGAAGTGAAACGTTTTGCACAAGAACATGAGGATTTTGTTCCAGCAGCGATGGCATTTGATCAAGAGACATTGTCACCACTCTATCGTTTAATCGTCGGCCAAGTTGGAGAAAGTCAGGCACTGTGGATTGCTCAAAAGATGAATTTAACTGCTAATGTCATAGAAAAAGCTCAAAGCTACATCAACAAAGCGCCGTTTGAAACAACCCGTCAAACATTTAAATTGGCACAAAAACCGTTGAATACAAGCAACGAAACGCTTGTTTTATACACAAAAGGAGACCGGGTTGAATTAACAGAAAGTAAAAAAGTCGGTCTCGTTTTTCAAGACGATGAACAAGAAAATGTCCAAATCTATGTTGATGGTGAAATAAAAGAAGTATTGCGCCGTCGCATACGATTACTTGCTGGTCGAGAAGTGCTCTATCCACAAGATTATGATTTGGAACAACTTTTTAGCGATTTTCACGAAAGAAAACAAGAAAAAGATTTATTACGGGGTTCGAAAAAAGCCCACAAACGTTTGGATAAAGAAGCCAAACAAAGACGATTCAATCAAAAGGACCAGTAGAGAGCTTACTTGATAATGATATATTTTGGCTGAAAAAAATCGATTTCTAATGGTAATTTTGATTAAACTTGCGTATACTTTGTCTAATCGATTTTGAAGTGAAAGTGGCGTGATGAATTGGAAACGAAAAAATTAAAACGAGAAATCTCTTTGAGTGGTGCTTTATCGACGGTCATGGGAACGGTTATCGGTGCGGGGGTCTTCTTTAAAGCAGCTGCCGTTGCGTCACATACACAGTCAGCAGGACTGGCATTATTTGCTTGGTTACTAGCCGGCTTCTTAACGATTTGTGGGGGATTAACAGTTGCGGAACTGGCAACTGCCATTCCTAAAACAGGTGGCGCGATTCAATATATTGAGGCAACTTACGGTAAATTACCCGCTTTTTTACTCGGTTGGGCACAATCAATCATTTATTTTCCAGCCAACATTGCGGCACTGAGTATTATATTTGCAACGCAACTGATTAACTTGTTTCATTTGGATGCAAATATACTTGTGCCAGCAGCGATTGTAACGGCGATTAGTGTGACTAGTATTAATTTGTTAGGTACACGTGTCGCCGCACGAGTGCAGTCACTGACATTAGTAATCAAGTTGTTACCAATTTTTGCGATTGTTCTCTTTGGTTTATTTACAGCAGGTGACGTCAATGTTTCGTTGGTCAATTTAAAAACAGGGGACAATCAATCATGGTTAGTCGGTTTTAGTGGAGCACTTTTAGCAACGTTATTTGCCTACGACGGCTGGTTGAATGTTGGGAACGTTGCAGGGGAAATGAAAAATCCCGTGAAAGATCTTCCAAGAGCAATTATTTTAGGGTTAAGTTTTGTGACGCTGATTTATTGGTTGATTAATTTTGCATTCTTTAAATTTTTACCTGTAGAGCAGGTTTCCGGTAACTTAAATGCTGCTTCAGAAGTAGCAGTAATGTTATTTGGTAAAGCTGGCGGGAAAATTGTAACAATCGGTATTTTAATTTCCGTTTATGGAGCATTAAACGGGTATACAATGACTGGAATTCGGGTGCCTTATGCCTTAGCTTTACAAAATGACTTTCGCTTTAGTGCAATGCTGACCAAATTAACACGTCGGACTTATGTGCCGCTAGTTGCGACACTTCTTCAACTGGGGATTGGTTGTGGGATGATTGTGATTGGTAGTTTTGACTTACTAACTGATATGCTTGTTTTCGTTATGTGGTTTTTTAGTCTACTAATCTTTTTAGCTGTTTTTATTTTAAGAAAAAAACATCCTGAATTAAAACGCCCCTATAAAGTGCCACTATACCCATTAACACCTTTAATTGCGATTTTTGGTGGGCTCTTTATTTTGGTTATGACGACGATTACCCAGCCATATTTAGTTTTAGCTGGGATTGGACTGACCTTATTAGGCATTCCAGTTTATTATTTTGGAAAAAGTAAATAATGATAGTGAAACAGCCAGACGGATTTCAACCGACTGGCTGTTTTTTCCATCGATTAAAAAGTGAACTTTCCTATGCTATGATTCTTCCTTGAAGAAAAAAGAATTTATCGTAGGAGAATAAAAATGAATACAACGGAATTACTGATAGGATTGTGTCCAGTGATAGGTTGGGGATTTTTTCCAACTGTCGCATCAAAGATTGGCGGTCGACCAGTCCATCAAATTTTTGGAACAACTTTAGGTGCGTTTATTTTTGCTTTAATTGTGGCGGTAGCTACTAAAACGGCTATACCAACTGGCAGTGACTTAGTCTTATCGATTGTCTCAGGAATTGGTTGGGCCCTGGCGCAAATACTAACTTTCCAATCCTTTGCTTTGGTTGGTTCTTCAAAAGCGTTACCAGTGACAACTGCTTTTCAATTAATGGGCGCTTCATTATGGGATGTTTTATTTTTAGGGAACTGGCCTTCAACTAGTGAACGAATTTTAGGTGGAATGGCATTGATTCTAATAATTATTGGTGTAACCTTAACTGTTTGGATGAAAAAAAGGAATCAAGAAAGCACGAATATTATGAAGAAGGCAATTTTGATTTTAGCATTAGGTGAGATTGGTTATTTAACGTATTCAGCGGCACCACAAGCAACAAATATTGATGGTATGACAGCTTTTTTACCACAAACGATGGGCATGCTATTTGTCGCATTGATTTATAGTGCGGTTGTTTCGTTAAAGGGACGTCGCGTTTTTACCGAGCGCGTTTCATATGGTAATATCGTTTCGGGCTTTCTTTTTGCTTTTGCAGCATTAACCTATCTAATTTCTGCGCAACCAAACATGAATGGATTAGCCACGGGCTTTGTTTTATCTCAAGTCTGCGTTGTTGTAGGTACTTTAACTGGAATATCCTTTTTAAAACAGCCAAAAACCAAAAAGGAAATGCATGTGACGATTGTTGGATTAGGATTGATTCTTTTTGCAGCAGCGTTAACGGTAATTGGATAAATAAGAACAAAAACGAATGTAGACAATCTGTCGGACGTTCGTTTTTTTGATATAATGAATAAAAAGCTACAAGCAAAGGAGTGAGTATAGATGCTACAAAAATCAGTACCATTTAAAAGTATTTATATGAAAATTGATGCAGTTGAGATTGAAAAAATACAAGTACCAAGCTTACCAGTCGGCTATTCTTATCGTTTTTATCAAGAAGGGGATCAAGAAAACTGGGCAAAATTAGAAACACTTGTCGATGAATTTGCAACGATTGAAGCAGCACGCGAACGATTTGAATCGGAGTTTTTACCAAGCGGTGATCGCTATCAAGCTTTGGCCCAAAAATTTTCAATCGCTGAAAATATTTTGGATCAGCGTCAAGTCTTTATTGAAGCTCCGAACGGTGAAGTTGTCGCTACAGCCACGGCTTGGTTGGCAAATAAATTTGGGGAATATCAACCAATCTTACATTGGGTTAGTGTCCATCCTGATTACCAAGGTTTACAACTTGGTAAGAGTGTCGTAGCCAAAGTGATGTCGCTATTTCCAAAATATGAACCGCAAAAAGATGTGATGTTACACACCCAAACGTGGAGCTATCCAGCGATTGTCTTATATCATAAATTGGGTTTTTATTTGTGTAAAACAGAAACGTTGCGCCCGAACGATAATGATTTTGATAACGGTTTGGCCGATGTGTTAAAAACAGTCATCAAAGAACCTGTATTTTCAAAATTAATCGCAGAAGCCCGATAAAAATGAAGACGAAATCTTTGTTTTTTAAAAATATATTGTGTACAGTAGAGTAAGAAGAGGTGATAGCGCTTTTTCTAAAAAAGAGAAACTAGGAGGAATTATCAATGAAGAAAGTCTATGAAACAAAAATCATCAATACTGGTGGCCGTGAAGGTGAAGTTCATTCTCCAGATCATAGTTTTGAGCACAAGGTAACCTCTCCAGGCAAGAAAGTTGAAAATGCAACAAACCCTGAACAATTATTCGCAGCAGCCTATAGTGCTTGTTTTAATGGGGCGTTGGAACTTGTAATGGATCAAGAAAAAGATGTTCATCCAAGTACAATTACTGCTCGCGTTAGTTTATATGCCGACGATGTAGAAGGATTCCATATTGGCGTTGTCTTAGAAGTTCATATCGATGGTGTTGACGAAGCGCGCGCATTAGAGCTTACGAAAAAAGCCGATCAAGTTTGTCCATATTCTAAAGCGTTAAGAAACAACGTAGAAGTAACATTCGAAATTGTTTAACATAAGTACTAAATAGCTCGTTTCATGGTCAAGGATAGAGAAATGAGGGAGACTAGATGAAGAAAAAGGTTAAAGGTGAGACTAGTCCACCGATTGTGACTTTAGCTGAAGATGTTGATCGTTTTGAACGTGGAAACTTAAGTGATCCTTATTACCAAGGTAGTTGGAAAACGACACTTGGAATCATCGTATTTTTAGTTGCCGCTTATTTTATCTATCTGACTTTTTTTAAATAGTAAGTCAAAAGAAGACGCACAAAGTCGATATTTTTTATCGTTTTTGTGCGTCTTTATTAGATGATTAAAATGAAGAGTTTTCGCCTTCTAAGAAAGCTAATTCTTCTGGTGTCGATACACGTCCTAAAGCTTTATTTCGATGTGGATAACGACCGAATTGCTCTAAAATGACGAGATGCAATTTTTCAAAATGTAGTTGGTTTTCAAGGCCTGGTTGGCTAAATAAGCGGACAGCCTCTTGATGAATCACGAGTGATTCGCTATGCATAAATGGCAAATATAAAAAGCCTTTTTCAGTAGTCGTCAAATCGGATAAATCAGCTTGTTTAATGGCTTCTTGTGCTAAAGCCAATGCCATACTATCACAAGCAAATGCGCCTGGAGTATCGCGATACATATTCCGCGAAAATTGATCGAGAATTAAAATTTCTGCTAAGCGACCGTGAATATTTTCACGCCACGTATAGAGTTCACCTTGTGCAGCTTGCTGATGAATTTCTGCGAAGCGTTCACGCAATTGATTGTCTAATGCTTCCGTACTTTTAAACCAATTTTCTTCAGGTATTTCTTTAAACCAATAGTTTAAAATCGTTTGTGGAATCATATGCTTACACTCCTTTTCATTAGTTTATCGATTATTAGATAAAAAGGCAAAATAAAAAAAGCTAGCTTTTTTGAAATGAACTTGGTATAGTAGCAGAAACGTCCATTAATATAAATGGCTTTACTTCCAGTAAGTCTTAAATTCCCTGTCTAGAAAGTCGATGGTTGCTGAAAATCGAACACAATTTACTGACTGAATTACAAAGTATCGTATACAATTAAATCAATTAACATTGAGGAAAACAGGAAAACTATTTTTAAATTAAGGTGGTACCACGAAATGATATTCGTCCTTAGCTAGCAACCCTAGCTAAGGACTTTTTTATTTAGGTTATTTTTACGACTCAATCAAGGTTATTTTTACAACGTTCTGATACGAGGGTTAAGGAAGATTTCGATATTATTTTTGGGAGAAAAAGGGAGAGAACTGTAGTGAGTTGTGGGGGAGTCATTCGTTATCGTTTCTTTTGGAATTTATTATAAATTACGAATAAAAATCCAAAGGAGAATTAGAAATGAAACAAAAAAATCAACCAAGTGTGTTAGAAGCGGGTCTTGTTTTAACAGTCATTATTGCGAGTATTGCTTTAGGAGTTATCGTGATGAAAGTCTCACCAAGCATCGCGATTTTAGCGTCAATTGCGATTGTAATGGTTTATGCAGTGATTAAAAGGGTGCCGTTTGATCAAATCAATCGAGGTATTGTTCAAGGAATAAAACCAGGAATTATTCCGATTTTTATATTTTTATTAATTGGTGCGTTGATTGCCGTCTGGATTCAAGCGGGGATCATTCCAACTTTGATGGTTTACGGTTTTAAATTAATTAGTGTCAAATGGTTTGTACCCTCAATCTTTATCGTCTGCGCGATTGTTGGGAGTGCAGTTGGAAGTGCTTTTACCGTAATGTCGACCGTCGGGATTGCCTTTTTTGGGATTGGTACGACCCTTGGGATTCATCCCCCTTTACTTGTCGGAGCGATTGCTTCTGGAGCTATTTTCGGCGATAAGATGTCGCCGCTTTCTGAATCAACTAATCTAGCGGCAGCGATTGCCGAGGTGGATTTATTTAAACATATTCAAAATATGTTGTGGTCTACGATTCCAGCTTTTATTGTTTCACTAATTTTATTTTCAGTTTTAGGCGTCTCTGAAACGTCTGCGCCATTATCGGAAATCAATGAAGTTGTTCACGTGTTAGAAAGTAATTTTAGCGTTTCTCTATGGGCCTTTATCCCAATTTTATTTATGTTTTTCTGTGCTTGGAAAAAGATCCCAGCTATCTTAACGATTTTATTGAACGTTGGGATTGCGATTTTATTTATTATTGTTCAATCACCCGAAACACCCATTACGCAAATCGCAACTTTTGTTGAATCCGGGTTTGTTTCAACGACAGGTAATCAACAAATTGACTTACTGCTTTCACGTGGTGGCTTGGCTAGTATGATGCCGACTGTTTCTTTAATTATTTTAACCCTGTCATTAGGTGGCCTATTGATGGAAACCAACTTGATTTCGACCGTGATGGGTGTGGTTGCCACGAAAATTAAATCAGGTTCTGGCACAATTGTCGCGAGTTTATTAACATCAATTGGGATTAACTTTTTTATTGGTGAGCAATTTTTATCGGTGATTTTACCGGGAAATGCATTTAAAGAAGTTTACCGTGAAAAGAAAATTGATTTAGTTGTTTTAAGTCGTGTGTTGGAAGATGGGGGAACGGTCATTAATTACTTAATCCCTTGGGGAATTGCCGGAAGTTTTGTTGCCAGTACTTTTGGTGTTCCGACACTAACGTATTTCCCATTTGTCTTTTTTAGTTTGTTGTCGCCAGTCTTTTCGATGCTAAGTGCGATTACAGGAATTGGCGTCACTTACCTTGATCAAAGAGTCGAGAAGAAAAAATTTTTTAGTATCAAATAGCTTTATGAGAGAAATCACTGTATCGAGTGGTTTCTTTTTTGTATCTTAAAATGAAACTTTTGCTACTGAAAGTTAACAAAGACTCCTTTGATGTTTCAAGTGAAAAACTTTATAATGAAGAAAAATAGGATGTGAGCAGATGAAAATTGGTCGGATTGTTAGCGAAAAGCGTAAAGAAAGAGGTATGACTCAACAAGAATTAGCTGATTTCATTGGTGTTTCTAAGGCATCGGTTTCAAAATGGGAAAATGATTTAACCTATCCGGATATTACTCTTTTACCACTATTAGCGGCTTTTTTTGATATTACTTTAGATCAGTTATTGGACTACCATTCACAATTGACGGCAGATGAGATTAAGCGGATTTATCAGCTATTACAAAACAATTTAGTGAATAAAAGTGGTGAGGAAGTCTTGCATGAACTTCGCCGGTTTGTTCGTCGTTACTACTCGTGCTATCCATTTATTTTACAAATGGGTTTGTTTATTTTGAATCATTATGATTATTTTCCAAGTGTTTCAGACCAAGAAAAAGCAGATGTCTATATTGATGAAGCGAGACATTTATTTTTACATGTTAAGAAAAATACAAAAGATGCGTATTTAATTAATCAAGCAACCAATTACGAAGCGTATACTTTGTTGGCTCTAAAACGACCAGATGAAGTATTAACGCTACTGGGACAACACGTACCGGCTTATTTTCCAACTGAAAGTTTAATAGCGAGTGCTTTTCAACAAAAGGGGGAGCTAGATAGGGGTGTTGCAACACTTCAAAGTGCGATTGCTCAATATTTGTACGTGATGATGAGCGGCTTTACTAATTATTTACAACTGTTATTAAACGACTTTGAAAAATTTAAAACAACCTATCATCGTGGAAAAGTTGTAGCCGATACGTTTGATTTAAGTCATCTTCACCCGATTATTTGGGTGAATTTCCAATTGTCTGCAGCAGTTGGTTTTGCACAATTTGAACAGCGAGACAAAGTGGAGGAGATTCTAACGGATTTTTCCCATGTTGTAGCGAAGTTAAGCTTACCGGTAGAGCTACATGGCGATGCATATTTTGATCAAATCGAATCATGGCTGGCACAACTCGAACTAGGCCAACAACTTCCGAGAAAATCTGAGAACCTTCAAGAAGAGTTATTTGCAATTGTTTTGGAGCATCCAGTTTTTATTCCTTACCACAATGAACCGTTTTACAAAAAAATTGAAACACTAAAGGAGCATTTAAATGAATAACACACAATTTTTCCTAGACAATTTACCCTTATTTATTCCATTAATCATTTTAGAACTGGCACTGTTGATTACAGCAGTTAGGCATGTTTTAAAGCATCCGAACTATCGCTTTGGTAACAAGGCCTTCTGGTTAGTTATTGTGATTGTGTTCCAAATCATTGGTCCAGTTATTTATTTTGTAATTGGTCGAGGTGAGTCAGAGTGAATGTTTTGGAGATCAAAGAAGTTTCAAAACAGTTCGGGACTAAAAAAGTCCTGAATCAGCTTTCTTTTTCGATTCCTAAAGGCTCTATTTTTGGCTTTGTCGGAGAAAATGGTGCGGGGAAGACGACTTTGATGAAACTCATTTTAGGTCTGGATAACCTGACTGCTGGTGAAATTTACATTAATGGACAGCAAGTGCATTTTGGCGAAACAAAAACGAATCAAATGACCGGCTATTTACCGGATGTTCCAGAATTTTATGATTATATGAATAGCACGGAATATTTAATGCTATGTGCTGAAATTACCAAGATTGATAAAAAGCAACGTCGAACACGTGTAGAGGAAATGTTGGAATTAGTTGGTTTAGCAAATAATGACCGGAGGATTAAAGGTTATTCACGCGGGATGAAGCAACGTCTCGGCATTGCCCAAGCGCTGTTAAATGAACCAGAATTTTTAATTTGTGATGAGCCCACGTCGGCTCTTGATCCGAGTGGACGCAATGAATTTCTTGATTTATTGGCGTCATTACGAGGTCGGGTGACGGTTTTATTTTCAACGCATATCTTAAGTGATGTTGAGCGTATTTGTGATCGAGTTGGGATTTTACATCATGGCCAGTTACAAGTTATCGGCACATTAGAAGAATTAAAAGAACGATACGCTCAAGCACAAATTGAAATTATTTTTGAAAATAATGAAGCCGCGCAACGTTTTATTAGTCAAGAGTCGAATGCAGTACTAGCTTCAGATGAGGGACAAGTCTTTATACGTTATCAAGATTCTTATCAGGCTGCTTTTGCTCGCTTAATTCGACAACTAGATGAACAGCAGTTAACAGCTAAAAGTCTGCGACATATTGCACCTTCATTGGAACAAATTTATTTGGAGGTGACGAAATGAGGATTTTTACAGCTTATTTAAAAAAAGAGTTACTCGAAGCTTGGCGCACGAAAAAAATATTTTTATTATTCATTATTTTTACGATATTCGGTATCATGAATCCTTTAGTTGCAAAGCTCACGCCTGAAATTCTAAAAATGAGTTTTGGCGATTCGTTTCCTATTACAGAGCCAACTTCAATCGATTCATGGATGCAATTTTATAAAAATATGAATCAAATGGGTATTTATCTGTTTGCGATTATTTTTAGTGGTAGTGTCAATCAAGAGATTTCCAAAGGAACATTGATCCCCTTAGTGACAAAAGGTCTGAAACGGCCGATACTTATTTTAAGTAAGGCTATAATTATTTATTTACAGTGGTTAATGAGTGTTTTTCTGTCGTTTGGAATTACGTATGGGTACACTTTGTATTACTTTCCAGATGATAAGAGTGCCTATCCATGGCTCGCACTACTACCGTTACTAATTTTCGGCTGCTTTTTAACCTGTTTAATTGTATTTTCTTCAACGTTAACCAAAAATCAATTTGAAGCGTTACTTGTTTTAATTGCCGTAATTGTTATAGGATACTTGGCAAATTTATTTGAAGTCGTTAAGGATTGGAATCCAATCTCATTAGTTGGGGAGAATATGTCGATTTTAATTGATCGAAGTGTATTTGTCGATTTGGTCCCAAGTATGTTAATTAGTTTGTTGCTTTCAATTATTTTAATATTCAGTAGTATGCTATTAATTAAAAATAAAAAACTTTAAAAATGTCAAAAAGACTAGTATTTATAAAAAAATCCTGTAAAATAGATAATAAGAAAACGCTTACGGTTAAAGGTAAGCAAAATTAAATACAAAGATAAAGCCTAAAGAAAGAAAAACAGGAACTTTCTTTCTTTAGGCTTTTTGAGCATTTTTATTGAGTAAGTTAAAAAAATACAGTACAATTATCTCGAATTCGAAATAAAATAAACGAAGGAGCGATCATCAAATGAATCGACAAGATAAGAGTTTACAGGCGTTAATCGCTATCTTACGAACAAGTGGTGCACTTGAGAATATGGTTCGTAAAGATGTTAGTTGCTATAACTTGAACTTAACAGAGTTTTCAGTCCTAGAATTACTTTACCACAAAGGGAGTCAAACAATCCAAACAATTAAAAATAAAATTTTGATTGCAAGCAGTAGTACGACGTATGTAATTGACCAATTAGTAAAAAAAGGTTATGTAAAACGTGAGCTTTGTCAGGCAGATAAGCGTGTGACTTATGCTGAGATTACAGAAGAAGGAAAGAAACTAATGAGTGATATTTTTCCAAAACATGCGAGTCGTATCGAAAATAATTTTGAAAATTTAACAGAAGAAGAATTAGTTCAACTAAAAAATTTACTTAGAAAAGTAACCCAAGAAAAAAAGGAGATTGAATAATGTGAAGCAAGAGCAACTACCATTAGGAATTCATCATGTAACAGCTATTACAAGTGATGTTGTAAAAAACTATGAATTCTTTACGAATATTTTAGGCATGCGGCTACTTAAAAAAAGTGTCAATCAAGACGACATTCATACGTACCATACTTATTACGGGGATGACGAAGGCACACCAGGGACAGCGATGACGTTCTTTGATTTTCCCAATATTCCAAAAGGGATTAAAGGAAACAATGCGATTACCCGTACCAGTTTCCGTGTACCAAATGATGCCAGTTTAGTCTATTACAAAAAACGTTTTGAAGAGTTTGGTGTGACTCATGGTGAAATTACGGAAGAATTTGGAGTAAAAGTGTTACATTTTTCTGATTTTGATGATCAAAATTATCAATTAATTTCAGATGAAAATAATCACGGTATGCGTCCGGGAATCCCGTGGAAAAAAGGCCCGGTACCAACTGAGTTTGCTATTTACGGGTTAGGTCCTGTTGAAATTACGATTAGTTACTTTAAGGACTTTAAAGAAATTTTTGAAGCGTTGTTTACTTTTAAAGAAATCGCACAAGAAGGTAATCGTTACTTGCTAGAAGTTAGTGAAGGTGGAAATGGTGCTCAAGTCATTTTAGTCGAAGATAAAGAAACACCAAATGGTCGTGAAGGCTATGGTGAAGTCCATCATTTTGCTCTTCGTTTGAAAGATACTGAAGCAATCTATGCTTGGAAAGAACAGTTAGATCGCGCTGGTTTTGGCAATTCCGGCCACGTTGAGCGTTTTTACTTTGAATCATTGTATGTCAGAATTGGACATGTTTTAGTTGAATTTGCAACGGATGCTCCAGGATTTATGGCAGATGAACCATATGAAACATTAGGAGAGAGTTTAGCTTTACCACCATTCTTAGAACCAAACCGTGCATACATTGAAAGCCAAGTTAAACCTTTCAATACGAAACGTGAGGCTTAATGATGAAAGTTATTTCTTCCAATCAATTAACACAACAAGAAAACTATAAATTATTAATTGGTTCGATTATTCCTCGTCCAGTGGCTGTTGTTACTTCCGAGTCTTCAGAAGGGGCTTTAAATATTGCACCTTTTAGTTTCTTTAACATTGTTAGTTCTGATCCGGTGATGGTTTCGATTTCTTTTCAACGTAAAAATGGACAAGAAAAAGATACTGCTAGAAACTTACGTGAAAAAGGCGAAGGAGTGATTCATATTTTAGATGAAGCCAATGTCGTCGAAGCCAATCAAACAGCAGTGACACTAGGACCTCATGAGAGTGAATTAACGGTAGCTGATTTTACCTTGGTCCCTTCAAAAAGTGTAAAAACGCCCGCTTTAAAAGAAGCGAAGGTTCGTTATGAAGTGACGGTTCATCAGCAAATTGAGATTAAAAAAGGCGAGACGGTTACGGCGGATCTCTTCATTTTAAATATTGAGAATTATGTGATTGATGAAGAAGTCTATGAAGAAGGTAAAATTAATCCCCGTAAATTGGCACCCGTTAGCCGCTTAGCAGGACATGATTACAGTAAACTAGGTGAGATCTTTACTATTATTCGCCCAGATTAAAAAATATTTTTATCTTCCCGTGTAGCAATTAAAAAGTTCATATGAGCAAAAAGAGAATGGTGACGAATGTCATCGTTCTCTTTTTGCTGTTCTTGATGGCTATCAAGTTCAATTCTTTTCGTATCGACTATAGTAAAGATAAGAAAAGGAAAGAAGGGGTTAAGAATGAAACTTCAACGTTTTATTAAAAAGTATTTAAATGGCATTATTATCGCAAGTGGTGTGTTAGTCACTATTGGATTGTTAAGTGAATATATTTTTCATCAAGAATTAGTAGCTGTAAGCACAATGATTATCGCTTCGATTATCGGGGCTTTCCCGATTATGGTTCAAGCCTTTCAAAGTTTGAAAAATAAAGTAATTAGTATCGAGCTACTCGTCTCAATTGCTGTCATTGGTGCATTTTTTATTCAGGAATATCATGAATCAGCCATTGTTACTTTCTTATTTTTATTTGGTGCTTATTTAGAAAGAAGAACGATTCAAAAAACGCGTGATTCGGTCAAAAATTTAATTGCGATGGCACCTACGACAGCTCTAATCCTTGATGATAATGGAGAAGCAGAAGAAGTTGAAATTGACTTTGTCGATGAAGGCGATCGCTTACTTGTTAAAACGGGGGCCCAAGTGCCAGTCGATGGTTTTGTGCTTTTTGGTGAAGGGTTTATTGATGAAGCAAGCGTGACCGGTGAATCTTTTCCGGTGAAGAAAAAACTTGGTGATAAAGTGTTTGCCGGCACGATTTTAACCAATGGCACATTACAAATTGAAGCCGAAAAAGTTGGCGAAGATACGACTTTTGGAAAAATTATTGAATTAGTTGAAGAAGCACAAGATAGCAAATCAGTCATGGAAAAGTTTATTAATAAATTCTCAAAATACTATACGCCGGCTGTGATTATTTTTGCACTCGTAACCTATTTATTTACACGTGATATTCGTTTAGCAATTACCGTCTTAGTACTTGGTTGTCCAGGAGCACTTGTGATTGGTGTCCCTGTTTCTAACGTGACAGGAATTGGTAATGGCGCGAAAAATGGGGTCTTAATCAAAGGTGGCGAAGTTCTAGACCGAATGAATCAAGTCGATACGATGGTCTTTGATAAAACAGGCACGTTAACCGAAGGAAAAATGGCTGTGACAACTTTCAGTGTCGTAGGACAAGAAGATCCGTTAGGGAAAGCTTATTTAGCCGCCATCGAGAAAGAATCCGATCATCCGTTGGCACAAGCGATTGTTAGTTATTTAGGAGAAACAAAAAGCTTTATGGTAGAGCAATCACGGACGGTTGAAGGTCGAGGTATTCAAGGGATTGTTGATAAAAAAGAAGTTTTAATAGGAAATGAACGATTATTAAAAGAAAAAGAGGTTGCAATTTCTCATTCAGAAGCTAAAAAAATTGATGCGATTAAATCACAAGGAAATTCAATTGTTTTAGTAGCAATAGAAGGCAAGTTACAGTTTATTATTGGGGTCTCAGATGTAATACGACCAGAAGCAAAAGAAGCTTTGGCACGTCTTCGTAAGATGGGAATTAAACGCTTCGTTATGCTGACAGGGGATCATACAGTGACTGCTCAAGCTGTTGCAAAACAATTAGGAATTGATGAAGTTCATGCCGAATTATTACCGGAAGACAAAGTTCGGGAAGTTCAAAAGCTAAAAGACACAGGTCATGTCGTAGCCTTTATTGGTGATGGTATTAATGATTCACCATCGATTGCTTTAGCAGACATCGGGATTGCGATGGGATCTGGAACAGATGTGGCTGTAGAAACATCCGATATTGTTTTGATGCGTTCAAGCTTTGAAGAGTTGGTCCATGCTTACGGCTTAACTAAAGCAACAATTAGAAATATGCGCCAAAATATTTTAATTGCCTTAGCGACCGTAGCCTTTTTATTTATCGGTTTATTCGCAGGATTCATCTATATGGCTTCTGGAATGTTTGTTCATGAGGCATCGATATTAATTGTCATCTTTAATGGTTTACGCTTAGTTAAATACAATCAAAAATAAAAACGAGGTGCTTTTTGGATGAACCAAGAAGCACCTCATTTATTTATCGAGAGTTCTTTATGGAAAAGCTGGATCGGTGTTACGAACGATTCGAATGAATTCAAATTCTTCTTCCCACATTACGCCATCAGAAAGATGGTAAGCCGTTATGTAAGTATCGTCAGAATCATCAAAGTCGTAAGAGATATCTACCCAATTATTTTTTAATGGTTTGACACTATAGGTACCGGTACGAGCTTCGCCAAGACCTTGAGAGAAGAGTTCAAATGTGCCATCAGGATTGTAATTCCAGGTGTTATGGAATTCTGTGCCTTCAGTGATTGTCCAAGTACCTAAAACGTTTCGAGAAAAATCAACAGCGTCTGTTTGATAATCTTCCTGATAAGCACCAGAATTAACGACACTTGTTAAATCAGTTGCACGAGTGAATTGGCCTAAATAACCAAAGCCCATTTTAGATGAATCGCCATTGAAGTTTGCAATAAAGTAAGTGCCAATACCACCAATGTTTTCGTTAAAGCCATAAAGCTTAATCATTTTTGTTTGATCAAAATCGGCACCAACAGTAAAGGTTCCAGAGCTGTTAATTGCCCCTTCAAGTTCCCAATTACCAGTGCGATCAATCGTTAATGTTTGATTGTCTTGCTCCCATGTTCCGACAAGATTTGCACGGTTGTCAACAGAGATTGGTTTTTCAGAACTACTAGTAGGAGGTTCCGGTTTTTCAGAACTTGGTTTGGTAGTTGATTCTTCGACAGTTGAAGTTGATGATGGCTTGGTCGTTGTTGTTTCAGTAGTCATGGAAGATGATTCAGTAGCGGTCGATGATTCAGTTGGTGGGGTGGGTGCGGGACGGGAACAAGCGCTAAAAACGAATAAGACAAGTAATAATGAAAGCTTTTTCATTTCAACCATCTCCTTTAACCTATTATAAACCTTTTCTTTCCTAATCAAAAACAATATGGTATAACAGTTAAGGATACTTTAAGGAGGAGTTTGATTGGAAAAGGAACAAATGAAACAACGAATTCAAGATACGATTTATGTAACGATTGGCGCGTTTATTTTAGCTTTAGCCGTTAACATTGTTTATTTACCAAACCAAATCGTGGCCGGTGGTGCCAGTGGCTTGAGTATAGTCTTAAATGATTTATTTGGTTGGGATGTGGCCATGACGCTTTACGCGATTAACGTGCCACTACTTGCTTTATGTTTCTTACTACTGGGCAAAGAAGTCGGTTTAAAAACGATTTATGGTAGTTTGGTTAATCCTTTTTTTATTTGGATGACAGCAAGTGTGCCACCGTTAACAAATAACATTTTTCTAGCAGCACTTTATGGCGGAATTTTAACCGGAGTTGGTTTAGGTTTGGTTTTTCGTGGGAATGCTTCAACGGGTGGTTCAGCGATTGTTACACAAATTGTCCATAAGTTTACCAATATGTCTTTAGGTGTAGCTGTTTTTGTAGTCGACGGGATTATCATAGCAACTGCATTATTTGCTTTTCCAAAAGATTCCGTTTTATTTTCAGTCATTAGTCTGTTTATTATTGGACGAGTAGTCGACCGGATTCAAGTCGGAATGTCCCGTTCAAAAAATTTATTCATTATTTCAAAAAAATACGAAGACATTCATCAACTATTCATCAAAGAATTGGATAAAGGGGTTACGTTAGTTCCAATTGAGGGCGGTTATACAAATGAACCGGGTAAACTAATCATGGCAGTCATTCCTGAAAGTGATTTTGTTCAAGTCAAAGAAGCAATCTTAGCAATTGATGAAGCAGCCTTTTTTGTTAGCTTAGAGGCGAGTGAAGTGAATGGTCGTGGTTTTAGTTTAAAACGAATTATGGAAGATTATAGTGTCGACGTCTAATACAAAAAGAAGAAGCCCAATTGGACTTCTTCTTTTTTATTTTAATTACTCTTCTTCTTTAGGTAGATGATTGTCAAGATCGGTACGAACAACTAAAACATCGCACGGAGCATGGCGAATGACGTATTCAGAAACGGAACCAATAAATAGGCGTTCCACGGCATTCAAACCAGTTGCACCTAATAGGATTAAATCAATATTGTATTCATCAGGAATGTATTTTGCAATGACCGTTTTTGGAGATCCGTATTCAATTAAGGTTTTAATCTTATCAACGCCTTCTTTTTGAGCCGTTTCTTCGTATTCCTTAAGTGAGTTTTTGGCCATGTCTGTTGCTTGTTCAGCCAGCATTGTATCAAAGGAGGTCATTGTTTGAAAGGCACGGGCGTCAATTACATGTAGTAGTAATAACTCCGCCTGATTTCGTTTTGCAACGTTTAATGCTTTTTTAAAAGCTAATTCCGCCTCTTGAGAACCATCGACGGCAACCATAATTCGATTATACTGTTGTAACATAAGAACCACATCCTTTTCATCCTTTTCTTTATTGTAAACCTTTTCAGATGAAATGCCAAATAACTAGACAATAATTATTTTATTTTTTTTGAAAATTGGTAACTAAAAGTCGCCGAAGCGAGCATCATGACAGCTAAGAAATAAAGTGTCATTTCCTTGTCAGCAAAAGGAATTAGTAAAAATGCGGTAATTCCTAAACCGAGAAAAATCATACTATATACTTGTAAAAATTGTTTGTTAGCAAGACTGTCATCTGCCAGTAGTGTCAGAAAAATCACTTGTTTTTTAAACAATAAAAAGCTAAAAACTAAAAGAACGAGACCAATTAATATTAAAATTCCTAAAATCATTATTTATATTCCTTTCAAAATGTAGTAACTTTAGTATAGAAGATGAATGGATGGGAATCAAATATTTCCTAATCATTTTGAAAGCTATGTTTTAAAAATATGATTAAGGATGATTGAAAGGTAAGTGAAGAAATGAAAGTATTTGGACAATTTGAAAAAATCATTAAATTATCTGTTGATATAATGATTGGAATCTTGGTATTAGCTGTTTCAATTGCGATGGGCGAAGGTGTTTTTAAAATTACACAACATGTACTAATGATTAATTTAAAAGGGGACCCCAATTATGTTATTGAGCAGATGACGACCATTTTTATCTTTTTAGAAATTATTTTAATGCTGTTACGTTATATTAAAGAAGGTCATCATATCCCAGTGCGCTATCTTGTATTAATTAGTATGACTGCTATTTTAAGAGAATTGCTATTAGAACATGGCGGAGGAATTGAAACAGTTTACTTATCAATTGCGATTTTAATTTTAGTGGCAGTATTATTCATGTTCGAAAAAATGACTTCATTCACCTCGATCCATTCAGAAAAAGACGAGAAAATCTAGGTTGTTTTTGAAGCGCTCAGGTTCGAGAAATAAGTAAGATGACCGAAAAAATGGTTTTTTCATTTTTCTCGGTTATGCTTATTTCCGAGAACATGCTTCACAAACACCGAAAAATCTAGGTTGTTTTTGAAGCGCTCAGGTTCGAGAAATAAGTAAAATGACCGAAAAAATGGTTTTTTCATTTTTTTCGGTTATGCTTATTTCCGAGAACATGCTTCACAAACACCGAAAAATCTAGGTTGTTTTTGAAATGCTCAGATTTTATAAAAAAGAACGATGGAAGACGTAAAAGCAGTCATCTTATCGTTCTTTTTTTTCTATCTAAATAGCGTTTGGAATATAAAAAACCTCTCATTTTCATGAGAGGTTCATTTGAAAAAAGATGGGTTTTCCGTCAATGCCGTTTCTTGTCCCGGAGTATTGATCCCGCAAGTTATAGCAGGTGGGTTCCACGGTCAAAGCATTGAACTACCAAGTGAAAAGGCATGTTACTAACTTGAACACCGGACGGATCCCAATATATCAATAAAAATGTTCGGTCAACACTAAAGAGGGATAACTCGCACATTACAGATTTCCCACTTACATAATATCATAGGAAACAAAAACACGCAACCGCGACCCTCTGATTTTGGAAGCGTTATACTTGTTTATTTCTTTTTCCATTCATTAATCTGATTTAGACGAAAAGCGAGTGCTTGTTCATACTTACCGGTAGCTTTTGGTAAATAATAACGAGCATGTTTTAGTTTATCAGGTAAGTACTGTTGCTTAACCCAAGCATTCTCAAAATCGTGTGGATATTGGTAACCAATGCCACGTCCTAGATTTTTTGCACCTTGATAATGACTATCTTGCAGGTGACTTGGTACGAAACCAGCATGTCCTTTGCGAATATCGGCTAAAGCTGCATCAATGCTGATAACGGCGGTATTTGATTTTGGCGATAGACATAAATCAATGACCGTTTCTGCTAAAGGAATCCTTGCTTCTGGGAATCCAAGTTTTTCGGCGGCCAAGACCGCGTTGACGGTTCTTGATGCAGCTCCAGGATTAGCAAGGCCGATATCTTCGTAGGCAATCACGAGTAAGCGACGGCAAATGATGGGTAAATCGCCAGCTTCAACGAGACGTGCTAAATAATGTAAGGCTGCATCAACGTCACTACCGCGGATTGATTTTTGGAAAGCAGAGATCACATCATAATGGGCATCGCCACCTTTATCATGGGTCAAAGATTTACGCTGAATGCATTCCTCAATAATGCTTAATGTGATGACGATTGTGCCATTTTTATTTTTAGGTGTTGAACGAACGCCTAATTCTAAACCGTTTAGTGCACTACGTAAATCGCCGTTTGTCGCCCGTGATAAGTGTAAGAGCGCATCGTCTTCAATTAGAATCGATTCGTTGCCTAATCCATTTTCTTTATCTTTTAAGGCATGGTTAATGGCTTGAATAATGTCTTCTTCTGTCAAAGGCTTGACTTCAAAAATTTGTGTTCGGCTACGGATGGCGGGGTTAATTGAAATATAAGGATTCTCTGTTGTGGCACCAATTAAAATAATCCGACCACTTTCTAAATGAGGTAGCAAAAAATCTTGCTTGGTTTTGTCGAGGCGATGAATCTCATCGAGTAGCAAAATCACCGTTCCGCTCATTTTTCCTTCTTCAGCGACAACTTGTAAATCTTTTTTCGTGTCAGTTGCGGCATTTAATATACGAAATGCATAGCGGGTTGAACCAGCAATCGCGCTTGCGATACTCGTTTTACCCGTTCCAGGAGGGCCGTATAAAATCATTGAGGATAGCATTTTAGCCTCAATCATCCGATGAATAATCTTACCGGGAGCGACTAGGTGTTGTTGGCCAACAACTTCTTCTAAATGTTTCGGGCGCATTCGGTAGGCCAGAGGTTTTTGCATGGAAATCCACCTTTCGAATTAATTCGTTAAAAAGAGTATAACATATGGCGCTAAACGACTGTAATTTTTGAGAAAGTCAGTCGTTGGGCATAGCGTAATGACAAGGAATTGTGTATCATAAAAGTAATAGTGGATGGATGGATAAATTCGTGACAAATAGGAACGAGTAAACAGTCAACATTGCCAATAAAATAAAGAAAAGAGGAAAAAGTCATGGCGAAAGAAACAATGTTAACTTTTCTAGATGAACAATTAAATAAAAAATTAACCGATTACGATGTTGCAATTGATTGGGATGCGAAAAATCATACCATTGAATTAGTATTTTTACTATTTGCAGAAAACAAAGAACAATGGTTAATCGATGATACCGAAGGAATCGGCTCTTCTGAAGAAGTGATTGAATTTGAGGATGGTATTTTATTATATAACCCAGGTAAATCAAAGATTGATCCGGAAGATTACTTAGCTTGCCTACCTTTTGAAGGGAAAAAAGGTATGAAAAAACAAGAGTTGCTTGGTTTAGTTGATTACATTAAAGAAATTTTAGATGATGGCCAAAGCGCTTTACTCGACTTTTTAGAAGATGAAGAGTCTGAAGTATTTGAATTGAATTTTGAAAAAATACGTTATGAAGCGTGTGTTGCGAAATATGCGGGTCAAGAGCAATTTATCCCATACCCAAGTTATTAAAAGGAGAGCAAAAAATGAAGTGGAATGAAGTAAAAGTAGAAACAGCTAGTGAAGCGGTTGAAGCTATAGCTAATATTTTAATGGAATCAGGTGCCAGTGGTGTAGCCATTGAAGATACTTTAGATATTGAAAATTTTAAAAGTGATGCTTACGGGGAATTACTCGACAAAAAATCTTATACTGGTTTAGAAGAAGGGGCTTTAGTCATGGCTTACTTCCCAGAAACGATTTTCTTACCGGAAATTTTACCGTTTATTACGAGTCAAATTGATAAATTACCTGAGTATGGTTTAGCAATCGGTAAAAATGAAGTGACGGTGAGTGAGGTCCAAGATGAAAATTGGGCAACTGCCTGGAAAAAATATTACCATCCCGTCCGTGTCACACGTTATTTAACGATTGTACCCAGCTGGGAAGACTATCAGGCAACAGATGAAAACGAAAAAATTATTACCCTTGATCCAGGAATGGCTTTTGGAACAGGAACGCACCCAACAACTAATTTAACTTTACAAGCATTAGAAATTAGCCTACGTGGCGGCGAAACGGTACTTGATGTTGGGACAGGTTCAGGCGTTTTAAGTATTGCGAGTAAATATTTAGGTGCAAAAGATGTTTATGCTTATGATTTAGATGAAGTGGCCGTTCGTGCCGCGCAAGAAAATATGGATTTGAATACGATAGCAAAAGACGTGCACGTTTCAGCCAATGACTTATTGAAAGATGTAACAGTCGAAGCCGATATTATTGTCGCCAATATTTTAGCCGATATTATTTTACTAATGATTCCTGATGCGTGGCGTTTACTGAAACAAACAGGGAAATTAATTGTCTCAGGGATTATTGCAGATAAAAAAGATTTAGTAATCGAAGCGATGGAAGCACAAGATTTTGTCGTTGAAGAAGTTTTACAACAAAAAGATTGGTATGCGATTATTCTAGGAAAACCAGAGGACGAATAAATGCAACGCTATTTTATTAATGAGGATTATGAAAATAAAGCCCTCTACCAAGCAGAAGGTGAAGACTACCACCATATGATTCGTGTCATGCGCATGGCTGTGGGGGATCAAGTTTTTTTAGCTTTTAAAAACCAAGTGTCCATTATTGCTGAAATCACTGCAATATTTGAAAGTCATGTGGAACTAAAAGAGCTGTCGAAGGAACAACAAGACAAAGAACTACCAGTCCACATTACGATTGCATCGGGTTATCCAAAAGGGGATAAATTGGATTTAATTTTCCAAAAAGCAACCGAACTTGGCGCGCATACCCTAATTGGTTTTCCAGCGATTAGCTCAGTCGTTAAATGGGATGACAAGAAGTTACACAAAAAACAACAGCGCTTGGAAAAAATTGTCGAAGAAGCAGCGGAACAATCGCATCGTCAATTAGTACCAGCAGTGACTTTGTTTTCAAATAATGCTGATTTTTATCAACATTTAGCGACCTACGATAAGATACTTGTAGCATATGAAGAATCAGCCAAACAAGGCGAGAAAAGTCAATTAGTTCAAGCTTTCCAATCGCTCCAACCTGGTCAGCGTGTCTTAGCAATTTTTGGGCCTGAAGGTGGGATTACCCCGAAAGAAATTGAAATTTTTACTCAAGCAGGGGCTTTTTTATGTGGATTAGGACCAAGAATCCTACGTTGTGAAACGGCACCGCTCTATTTGTTAGGAGCGGCTAGTTATCAACTTGAATTGCAATAGACGAATACTTTTATAAGAAAACAAATTTGAAAAAGTGGACTAAAATTTGTATAATTAAACGGTAAACAAGACAAAATAGATGAAATGGTGTCTGGGAGCTTCCCAGACATTTTTACTAAGGAGGGTTCCAAATGGCAAAAGAAGTTATTTTAACGGGGCCAAATGTCATCAAACTCGTTTCATTTTATATGAGTGAAAAACATACGGCTTTTGTTCAAAAAGCGCTAGATTTTGCGACAAAAGCCCACGAAGGCCAATTTCGCAAATCAGGGGAACCGTACATTATTCACCCGATTCAAGTAGCAGGAATCTTAGCGGAACTTCATATGGATCCTCACACAGTGGCGACTGGTTTTTTACATGACGTGGTTGAAGATACGGATTATACTCTAGAAGATCTAGAAGCAGAATTTGGTAAAAATGTTGCGATGCTTGTAGATGGCGTAACAAAATTAGGAAAAATTAAATACAAATCACATGAGGAACAATTGGCTGAAAATCACCGTAAAATGTTAATTGCAATGGCACAAGATTTACGCGTAATCATGGTGAAATTAGCTGACCGACTGCACAATTTGAGGACATTAGGTCATTTACGTGAAGACAAACAACGACGAATTGCCCAAGAGACAATGGAAATATATGCACCCTTGGCTCATCGTTTAGGGATTAGTCGAATTAAATGGGAACTAGAGGACCGTTCCTTACGCTTCCTTCATCCAAATCAATATTATCGCATCGTGCATCTAATGCAGAGTAAGCGTGAAGAACGTGAAGCGTATGTTGAAGAGGCCGTTGAAGAAATTCGCATTGCTACAGAAGAATTGGACATTTATGCTGAAATTTATGGACGTCCGAAACATATTTATTCAATTTACCGTAAAATGGTTGATAAGAAAAAACAATTTGATGAGATTTATGACCTCTTAGCAATTCGTGTCATTGTCGAATCTATTAAAGATTGTTACGCAGTTTTGGGGACGATTCATACGAAATGGAAACCAATGCCCGGTCGTTTTAAAGATTATATCGCTATGCCAAAAGCCAACATGTATCAGTCACTTCATACGACTGTTATTGGGCCACAAGGCAACCCAGTTGAAATCCAAATTCGGACACATGAAATGCATGAAATTGCCGAGTTTGGGGTCGCGGCTCATTGGGCCTACAAAGAAGGTGTGATTGAGAAAGCAAAACCGGATAAAATGACCCAACATGTCGGTTGGTTTAAAGAATTACTAGAATTACAAGATGAAAGCTATGATGCCTCTGAATTCATGGAAGGTGTTAAAGGTGATATCTTTAGTGACAAAGTGTATGTCTTCACACCAAAAGGAGATGTTACTGAGTTACCACAAGGTTCAAGTCCACTTGATTTTGCTTACAATGTGCATACCGATGTCGGGAATAAAACCGTTGGTGCCAAAATTAATGGCAAGATGGTTCAATTGGATTACAAACTTAAAAATGGGGATATCGTCGAAATTTTAACTTCAGCCAATTCATTTGGTCCAAGTCGCGATTGGTTAAAACTAGTGGCAACAAGTAAAGCCAAAAATAAAATTCGTCGTTTCTTTAAAACGCAAGATCGTGATGAGAATATCGAAAAAGGACGCGAATCGGTTGTGAAGTGCCTACTAGATATGGGATTTGTACCGAAAGAAATCTTAACTAAAACCCGATTACAAGAAGTAATTAGCCGCTATAATTATCAGTCAGAGGAAGATTTATATGCAGCAATTGGTTATGGGGAACTAAGCCCACTGACATTTGCTAATCGAATGACTGAAAACGAACGAAAAGAAATCCAACAAGAAAAAGAAAAACAAAAGATTCAGGATATGATGAATCAACCGGTGGAAAAGAAATCGGAGAAAATGAAAATTCGTCATGAAGGTGGCGTAGTTATTCAAGGCGTGCAAAACTTGTTAATTCGAATTAGTCGTTGTTGTAACCCTGTTCCAGGGGATAAAATTGTCGGCTATATCACAAAAGGGCGCGGAATCTCTATTCATCGAGCAGACTGTCCAAATATTGTCAATTCACCCGAACATCAAGATCGTTTAATTGAAGTTGAGTGGGAAGATGCGGGAAATAGTAAAAAAGAATATGATGCGGACTTAGAAATTTATGGTTTTGATCGTTCAGGATTACTAAATGATGTCTTACAGGTCGTTAATACACAAACTAGAAAAATTTCCAGTGTTGAGGCTCGTTTGGATAAAGATAAGAATGCGACAATTCGTTTAACGGTAGCCATCCAAAACTTAGAGCATTTGCAACAGATTGTCGCGAAGCTGAAACAAATACCAGACGTTTATAGCGTTGAGCGAACGAGAGGATAATTATTTTATGCGCGCAGTAATTCAAAGAGTCAAAGAAGCAAGTGTCGCAATCGATAATGAAATTGTTGGGGCCATTCAGCAAGGTTTCATGGTTTTACTAGGAATTCATGAAGATGACACGCTAGAAGATGTGGCTTATCTAACACGCAAGATTGAAAAATTACGTGTTTTTGAAGATACCGAAGGAAAAATGAATCTAGATATTGCGGCTGTTAATGGTCAGATTTTAAGTATCTCGCAATTTACCTTATATGCGGATACTAAAAAAGGCAACCGTCCAAGCTTTGTTAAAGCGGCTCGACCAGAAGTGGCCATCCCACTTTATGAAGCCTTTAATCAATCCCTTGAAATGCAAGGTTTAGGTGTAGCAACTGGCCAATTTGGCGCAAACATGCAAATTTCTCTAATTAACGATGGTCCAGTCACAATTATTATTGATTCTCCTGAATAATTCATAGCTTTAATTCTTTGGCACATTTTATTGAAATATGTATCACTAATATCCCTATC
>NZ_JBHSGT010000012.1:0-14003 GCF_042654605.1 Enterococcus eurekensis | reverse complement strand
AAATTAAAAAAAGTGCTGAAAGAAAATCTCTATGAGATTTTTCCATCAACACCAAATATTATACAACCTAATTAATCCAAGACTCTGTTTTGTCACGCGAGAAATCGTAGCAAAACAGAGCTTTTTTTCAAAAGTCAAAATACTTTTCTTTTTAGATAGAAAGCGTTATCATGTAATGTATAAAGGAGGAATAGCTAATGACAAACAAAGACGAATTAAAAGGCAAAGCAACAGAATTAAAAGGTAAAGTAACTGGCGATGAATCCGAAGAGTTAAAAGGTAAATTAAAACAAGAATACGGGAAAATTAAAGAAAAAGTTGATCATTTAGTTGATGATGCAAGTGAAAAGGTCAATGATTTATTCGATAAAAAAGATAAAGAAGAGAAAAAATAAATGAAAAAGCAGTTGCCCAAATGAAAGGGTAACTGCTTTTTACTTATTTACTAATATTTTTTGCCATCCGCGCTAAATAGCGTTTATTCCAAAATTTAAAAATCTCATCGTAATAAGTTAAAACGAAACTGCTGATGATACAAGTTACTGGTAAGAAAATAAGTTCTAAGAAAGGAAGTTTGTCGTAATAATCATAGTAAAAAGCAAGATTTACGCCACCAAAAGTGAAATAGAGCGTTGTAAAAATCGCAAGAATAACGAAAAATCGTTTGCGATAACGTGGAACGGTCAGTACTTTGCCATTATTTTCTAAAGAAATATTTTGATAAATTTTTTCGGCTAATAAGAAGGCAATCCCAGTCACTAACAAGAAGACGATAAGTGTCGGTAGCGTACTACCTGTTTTACCTAACGAGGAGATAGCCATAGCTGAAAAATCACCAAACAGTTGAGAGAAAAATATATTGATAGAATCAAGTTTTAAAAATTTAAAGAGATTACTTAAATTATTTAGGAATTGATTACTTGGCTCCAATGAAATTAAACCAGCAACAATCATTAATGGCCCCGTTACTAGGTTGCCGAGTAAGACTCCAAGGAATGAGCCGATTAAAAAAGCTAAAAGAGTAAAAATCCAGTGACTCAGTCCAGCATAGAGCATTTGTCCGAGTGTTGCATTCACATAAGGAGCCGGAATCATTAAGTAGACGATTAATTGATTAAAAATACTTCCAAGTCCAATAGCCAACATTAATGGAATGGCCCAATACAAGAGTTTTCCACGAAAAATTTGTTTTTTTGTAAATGGTAGCGAAAAGAGTAAGGTGTTAAAATTCGTTTTTAAATCGATAAAGAATAGACCAAACCCGAGTAAAAAGATGAAAATAGGAATCATTGAAATATAGGAATGATCGTAACGATTCCAGTATACCTGTCCCGCTTGATATTTCGTACTGGGTGTGAAGGGTGTATCAGAAGTTATTGTCTCTGTAGTGTAGAAATCATTATGAAAGAGTGTGAGCTCTTCTAGCCGATATTCTTCAATATCCTGATAGGCAATTTCCTTGCCCGACTCATCATAACCTTTAGTATAACCAGGGGTAGAATCTTCAAAATCTTTTTTAAAATTTTTTGAATAAAGCCACTCTCTTTGATTATTCCATCCATCAACAATTGAAATTCCACTAGTCATATATACCGCGAATAGACCAAAAGTGATAAGTAGTAAAATGGCTTTATAACGTGTATGAAAAATCTTTTTTAAATTTGTATGCATCGTTTAATCCCCCAAAATTGTTTCTTGACTTAAGTTTGCTTCAAATAAGTCTTCTAAACTAATCGGTAATTCTTCAAATAAAACAGGTTCAAACGCTCGAATTTGAGCTTCTAATTCAGCGTCAAAATTTTCAAAAAGTGCCGTAATGACTCGACCTTGCATTTGAATCACTTTTGAATGTTTTTTAACAATATCTGGCACTTTTTTGCTTTTGAAGACGAATTGAATCTTACGAGCATGTTGGCGCAGTGTTTCTAACTGATAATCTTGTGTAATTTGATGGCCTTTTAGGACTAACGCTCGATCAATCATGCCTTCTAATTCATTTAAATTATGCGAAGCAATTAAAACCGTGCGATTCGTTTCGCTTATATTTTCTAGTAATAGGCCGATGACTTGTTTACGAACAATCACATCTAAACCATCGAAAGGTTCATCTAATAATAGGTAAGTTGCGTTGGAGCTAATCGCTAAAATCATTTGGAAAAGACCTTGCATTCCTTTTGACATCCGACGATAAGAAAAATTTAAACCTAACTGGTGCTGATTCAATAAATCTAAAAATAGATTTTGATTAAATTTAGGATACATATTTAAATAAAACTGATTAATTTTTTTCAATGAGTAAAAACTTAGAAAATTTTCTTTCTCATCAATATAAAATATTTCCGCACGTCTCGTTGGATCAATTGCTAAATCAATACCATCAATAGTAATTTTTCCGGAATCAGGAGTGTATTGACCACTAATTGTTCGAAAAAGGGTTGTTTTACCGGAACCATTACGACCGATTAGTCCAACAATCTCATGTTGATTTAAGGAAAAATCAATACTCTTCAAAATCTCTTTTTGATCAATTACTTTCCCCATGTTTGTTAGTTTCATACTTCATGCCCTCCCAACTTCGATTCTGCTTCTCTTAACCACTGCATGATTTCTTTTTCAGTGACTTGTAAATGTTTTGCTTCAATAATTAATTCATTGAACTGCTCTTGTAATTCTTGAATACGTCTCAAATCTCTAGGCCCGCTTTCTATTTGTTTGACAAATGTTCCTTTGCCTTTAACCGTTACTAAAACCTGTTCCATTTCTAAAATTTTGTAGGCTTTACTAATGGTGTTAGGGTTCATCAATAATTCTTTGGCCATTTCGCGAACAGAAGGTATTTTATCACCAGGTTCTAAAATTCCTTGTAAAATATCCCCTTTAATCCCAAGGACGAGTTGTTCGTAATACGGCCGACTGCTTTGCTTATCAATCGTAACCATAATATCTCCTTCCATACACCGTTCAAATGTACTAGTTCATATGTTACACTTTATGTGTACTAATATACCTAGTACACTAGAAAAGTGCAAGCTTTTTTTGAAAAAAGATAAAAACTCCATTGTTTGCGCTTTCGACTTTCATTATGCTATAAGAAATAAGAACTTGAGGTGTAGGAATGACAGAAGTAATTGCTTATTTAGATAACAATCGTGAGTGGACAAAAGAAGATATTCCGGCGGAGCAACTAACAATCATTAATTATGCCTTCGCTAATATTGTTGGTTTAGAAATTGTTCGAGATTTAAAGAAGATTTCTATTATTAATGAATTAAAAACCGAGCATCCTCATTTACAAACGTGTATTAGTATTGGCGGTTGGAGTGCAGGCGGTTTTTCAGAAGGTGTTGCAACAAAAGAAAATCGTGAAGTGCTAATCAAAAATTTGGTTAATTATATGAAAAAATATGATTTTGATGGGATTGATTTAGATTGGGAATATCCAGGAATGGACGTTGCCGGAATTACTGCTTCGAAAGATGATGCCCAAAACTATTTATATTTTGTTGAAGAAATCCGTGCATCCCTTGATGAATTGTCAAAAGACACCGGACAAACCTACTTGTTAACGGCTGCAATTGGTGCGGCAGAGGAGTTATTAGAAACCATGAGTCCAGACGGTGAGTACCGTTACATTGATTTCCTAGATTTTGTAAATGTGATGACGTATGATATGCGTGGTAGTTTTACGCAGGTGGCGGGACATCATACAAATTTACTTTCTTATTCAAAAAGAGAAGGGAATTTAAGTGCGGAAGAATCGGTTAATCATTTATTAGCCAAAGGGGTCGACCCACAAAAAATTGTGATTGGAGCAGCCTTTTATTGTCGTTATTGGACTGATTTTCCAACGGGTACGAAAGAGCCAGTCGGTGTTGAAACAGGAAGTTTTGGTAATCGGACATACGACTATAATCAATTAAAAGATATTTTAGCGGCTAAACCGGAAGCGATTTTTTGGGATGAAGAGGCAAAAGCACCTTATTACTTTGATGGTGAGCAGTTCATTTCTTATGATAATGAACGATCAATGGCTGAAAAAATGAATTATATCAAAGAACACCATTTACGTGGCTTAATGTATTGGGAACATTCACTTGATTTATCAGGAGTGTTGTTAAAAGCAGCAACTGATCAACTATAATAAATAATAAAACGGGATGCGACAAAAGTCACATTCCGTTTTGTTATTCGTTAATAAAGTTATTTGATAAAAAAATGACTTTTTGGTTTTTAATGTTGCAATAAAAAGACAAGTCCTGATTAATCACGACTTGTCTTGAAGTTAATTATTTAGTTAATTTTGTAAAGAAGTCGACATAAGCGTCAACGATTGATTGGAAGAAGCCCATTGTTGCTTCTTGGAAGTTCCCATCTTCATCGATTAAGTTTTGTACGCTTCCGATATATGCTTCAGGTTGTTGTAAGGTAGGCATATTGATAAATGTAAGGGATTGACGTAAGTGGTGGTTCGCACCAAATCCAGCAATTGCACCCATTGATGTTGAAACGATTAATGCAGGTTTGCCATCCCAAATGCTTTGTCCGTATGGGCGAGAACCAACATCAATTGCATTTTTGATTACAGCTGGTACTGAACGGTTATATTCTGGTGTAAAGAATACGAAACCATCATATGTAGCAGCATCTTTACGGAAATCTGTATAGGCTTGAACAGTATTTCCTTCCACATCGATATCTTCATTATAAAATGGTAAATTAGCAATTTCTAAATAACCAATTTCAATATTTTCAGGGAATAATTTTTCGAAAGTTTCTGCTACTTTCTTGTTATAAGAATCCTTACGTAAACTTCCTACGATAAAACCAATTTTTTTAGACATGTTATAAATTCCTCCTCTAGTTGATAAATTTATAATAGTACGAATTCGAGATAGTTTCAAGTAAGATGCTTAGAGATATTTATTTTAAAAAAAATTCGAGGTGTAAAGAAAAAACTCTTTACACCCGTTTGAATTTCTGTTATATTAGTTCTTGTGATTAAAGACCAATGGAGGTGTAAGTATAATGGCAGTAAAAATTCGTTTAAAACGCATGGGTTCTAAAAGAAACCCTTTCTACCGTATTGTTGTAGCTGATTCTCGTTCTCCTCGTGATGGACGTTTCATCGAAACAGTAGGTACATACAATCCTGTATCAGATCCAGCTCAAGTAACAATTAAAGAAGATCTAGTACTAGATTGGTTATCAAAAGGTGCGCAACCTTCTGATACAGTTCGTAACATCCTTTCTAAAGAAGGCGTTATGAAAAAACACCACGAAGCAAAATTCACTAAGAAATAAGGAGAATTGGCATGAAAGATTTAAAAGAGTTAGTCTTGACAATCGTTCGTCCACTCGTGACCAACCCAGAGCAAGTTTTACTTGAAGTGGTCGAGTCAGAAGATTTCTATGAATACAACTTAACAGTTGCGCCGGAAGATATTGGCCGTATCATTGGAAAACAAGGACGAGTAGCGAAAGCCATTCGCACAATTGTTTACGGTGTGCGTACGGAAGGACCAAAGAAGGTTCGCCTAAATATCCTCGATGGTAAGTAGTGATACGACGAAGCAAACTTTTTGTTTCGTCTTTTTTTTATCCTTTTTTGTAGATGTGATCAAATGTCAGCGAATGGTTTTCTAGAATCAGTCTTAAGGACCATGTGGGAGTAAGACGCGTTTGATAAAATGATTAAAATACGATAGAAGGAGAGAATCAATGGAATTACTTATTATTTTACTCATTGCAATTATTTTAATTCGAATTATTATTAAAGCTAGCTCATTTTTTATTCGTCTGTTTGTTTTTGGGCTACTTATTTTTGGTATTTGGTATTTTAAATATGATATTTTAGATCAGTTAAATCAATTGAGTCAGACATTTCATTTAGAAAGTTGGTTTTCAGGTTTTTTTGATTTTATTGAAAAGGTCTGGCAAAGTCTTATTGAATGGTTGAGTCAATGGATTTAAACGAGTGAAGACTGGGGTTGGGGAATTGACGCGAAAAATCAATTTTAATATGGTTAGCTTGTTGCAGTTTACTTTTGCCGTGCTAATTATCGCGTTTCATAATCAAAGGATTTTTCCAAGTGATGAATGGAACTTTATTCAAAAAAACATTATTAGTCGCTTAGCTGTCCCGTTTTTTATTATTGCATCTGCTTTTTTTGTCCGTTGGAAAACCGAACAAAAAAAAGAATTCCAACAAAAATATACGAAAAAGTATATTAAAACCTATTTAATCTGGAGTCTAATTTATATTCCATACGGCTGGATGTATTTTTCTTCATTAGGTTTTTCGAAAGCGCTATTACCGCTAGGTGCAGTCGCTGCTTTACTTTATATTGGTATGTGTTACCATCTGTGGTATTTACCAGCATTTTTATTTGGCTCTTTTTTTATTAATAAGTTCAATAAGCATGTCAATTTACTAATGATTACATTGTTGGCCTTTAGTTTGTTTTTAGTAGGAAGCATTGAAACGTATCAAGGTTACTTTGTAAATACTTGGTTGACTACTAGTTATGAAAGTTATGCTCGAATCTTTTTTACGACGCGTAACGGTCTGTTTTTTACGCCTGTTTTTGTGTGTTTAGGTTATTTATTATACGATTATCGTAATCATCCGTTTTTGACACGGCATCAAGCTCGAAAAATAAGTCTTTCTTTCTTAATTTTATGTTTTGAGGCCTGGTTTATATTTAAGAATCCAGGGGTAGATAAGAATTTTTTAATTGGGCTAATTCCAACGACATTTTTCTTATTTAATTGGAGTATGCGAACCCGGATTTTATTTAATCGAGACTTGCATCAATTAAAAAAATTAAGTGTGTTATACTTTTTCATTCATCCGATGTTTATTGAAGGTTTACGATTAACTAATTTACACCAAAGCATAGAGCCGTATTCTTATGCTTGGGTAAGTTTAATTATCACTTTGATTGGGACTCATTTAATGGCTTTATGTTTATTATTCTTACAAGATAAGCAAGAACAAATCCTACTAAGATGGCGCACACTCATATGCAATCGAAACCGTTTAGGGTAACTGACTCAGAGACCTAGATTGTTTCTTTTTTTTTTTAATCAACCTAAAATACTCTGTAGATAGGTTGATTAACCTGATATAAAAATATAGAATAGAGTGAAAGAGGTTAAGTGAGATTAAAAATAATGATTATTTTTTAAATAATTTTCGATTTCGATAAATTGTTAGCCAGATGTTGGTTCGAATGGTCTATCGTTGATTGTGAATAAGAGGTGAGCTGATGTTTGGTTTTTCAAAAGAAGCACAATTAAAAAAAGAAATCTTATATTATCTAGATCGACAGACAGATTTTGTTTCTAGTCAGGAAATTGCGGCTGAAATTGGTAATATCACAAGTCAAACAATCTTAAAGTATATCAAAGAATTAGAAATTGTCTTAACAGAAAAATATGAAGCAACGGAGATGTCCCTAAAAGTAAATAAGCGTTTTGGTATTAGACTCTATCGATATAATACGAATTTTAATCGTATTTTAGAAGAATTGTTAGTGGAATCTTCTGTGTATAAAATATTTAAAATATTGCTACAACATCGACAGGTTGTAACACTCGTCTTATGCGATAAGTTGGAAATTAGTTTATCGAATTTAAAGCGGATTATTAAAAGAGTCAATCAATCAATTGAGATGTATGATTTACGTATTACGATAGGAACAAACATTAAAATTGTTGGAAAAGAGTCGAGTATTCGTTCTGTCTTTTTTTTATTTTTTTATCATGTCCACCGTTCCTATTCGAATATTCCATGGATTAATAATGACAACAACATAGTTAAAGCTCAAAAAATTTGTTCGGTACTGTATATCTCTGAAAATCCCATCTTAATTGAAATTATTGCGCTTTGGCTATTTGTTTGTGAAGAGTCAAACAGACAAGGTTACGAACTGGAGACAATGTATTTAGCAGTCTATTTTAATGATTCAATCATTGAAAAACATGCATCAACTGAAATGACATTAGAGGAGTGGTATTTCTTTTTGATGTGTTTATATGCGCTTGATATTTTAAATTTAACTTTTTTCATGAATTTCGAAAAGATACATAATAACCATTATTCTGATTTGGCCAAAGTTTGGATGGCGTGTTACGAAAAATATTTTGAGCCATTAGTGATGGAAGAACAAATTTGGACACGTTTAACCTTCCAAAAGTGCGCCATTTTAGAAAAATTTCATTTGATTAATCCAGAGTTAACGAGTATTTTTTCACCAATTAATTATCGAGAAATTTATGATCGCTATCCTTCTTTTATGAAAAAATTTGAGTATTTCTTCTCAGAAGTGTCCGTAAATATAGATAAAGAACATGAGGAATTTTTTAGAAGAAAAAGTTTAGAACTGTGCTTACGTTTTGTGTCTCCAAAACAAATGGCGATGAATGTTTCGGTCCATTTAATGACAACTCTAACCAGTGAGGCCGCTAATCATATGAAGCGCCAACTGAAAAATAATTTTTCAAATAAAATTAATTTAAATTTTACCGATGATTTTCAAGCAGCAGAACTCATTTTAACAACGGAAGAATTTGCGGAAGGAGTCATTCCGAACGATAAAGAAGTCCTAGTTATTCGGCCAGTTTTATCTAGCCAGGACTTATGTTTTCTAGAAAAATATGTCTATCAATGGCGAAAAACACACTGTGAATTTGGATTAGAGATGACTAAATTGATGTAGATTTGAAGAATTAATCGAGAAAATAATAAAAATAAAAGATGCAAGAAACGTGTAAAATCAACGTTTCTTGCATCTTTTAATTCTCCAAAATATCTTAATGGAGGCGGCGGGAGTTGAACCCGCGTCCAAACATATCGCTACCTAAAAGTCTACGCTCATAGTCAGTTCTATTCGAATTTCGCTCAAAAATCTGCCGAATGACAGGCCGGTTTTCTTGCTAGTCTGATAAGCTCTTCAATTTTCTACAGACGGAAGAAAAATTGTGTATCCCACTAAGTTAGGACCCTGATCTGGCACATGGGCGATGACAGGAGGATCTACGTTAACTGTTTTTAGGCAGCTAAAGCGTAAGTGTTATTGTTGTTTGCAGTTATATTAACTGTAACGTTTTTACGTAGACGTAACCTACGAAGCGCAATTCAGGCTCAAACTATGCCTGTCGAATCCGTAACGCCCCCTTATTAAAAAGGCTTTGTCACTGATAAGAATTATAACATAGTTTGTATTTGATGCAAAGATTTTTAATCAAAGAAGGTCAAAGTGCTTCCGTTATTAATATAATCCTAAAAATTTAATACGGACAAACAGTTAAAATGAGTTCCACATATTTTTCTAAGTAGCGTTGATCAATTTCATCATAGGTTCCAACTTGGCTACTATCAATATCTAATACGCCAATAAGTTTCCCGTTTTTGACCATTGGTACTACAATTTCAGACATGGCAGCTGCGTCACATGAAATATAATTCGCATGATTTGTTACATCGGAGACAATTAATGTTTCTTGTTTTTCAGCAGATTCACCGCATACGCCCTTACCTAGATGAATACGTGTGCACGAAACACGACCTTGGAAAGGTCCCAGAATCAGTTCTCCCTCATCAAATAAATAATAACCGGCAAAGACCGTGTCAGGTAAGCTTTCATTGAGTAAAGCGGAAGAATTACTTAAGGTTGCTAACCAGTGATTTTCACCTTCGATTAGTCCTTGTTGTTGTAAAAGTAGCAGTTCGTATTTTTCTTTTTTGTCATGTTGATTAACCATCGAATAATCCCCTTTTTAGTAAAATTAAAATATATCAAATAAAACAGGTATATTTCAGTTATGTTAAATCTATCAATTTTATCTTACTTTTTCAAATAAATCCGCATATTTATTCTAATTTATGTATAATGGGTATTGTGAAAAAAATAATATTGCGAGGTTACTATGTTAAATATTAAGAAACTAACCATTCTAGCGTTAAGTTCAGCCTTATTAATTGGTCCAGTTTTAACTGTACAAGCAGACGAATATGACACTAAGATTCAAGAACAAACAGAAAAAATTACAAATTTAGAAAGCGAACAACAAGTCGCTCAAAATACATTAACAGCT
Source organism: Enterococcus eurekensis (assembly GCF_042654605.1). Taxonomy (NCBI): domain Bacteria; kingdom Bacillati; phylum Bacillota; class Bacilli; order Lactobacillales; family Enterococcaceae; genus Enterococcus; species Enterococcus eurekensis. The sequence continues at coordinate 3,905 of NZ_JBHSGT010000012.1, read as the reverse complement.
TTAGAGAACCAAATTACTCGAATCGAGACAGAAATTGCAGAAACAGCTGCAAAGAAAGTCAAAGAAGAAGAGCGATTAAATGAAATTAATTTAGAAATTGCTGACTTAAAAGTGGCAATTGAAAAACGTAACAAACAATTAGAAGAACAAGCACGTAATGTACAAGTGAATCAATCAAGCAGCAGCATTATTGAAGCTGTTTTAACGGCTGATTCTTTAAATGAAGCGTTAGGTCGTGCGATGGCAGTCACAACAATTGTGAATGCCAACAATGAAATCATTGAAAAGCAAAAAGAAGATCAAGAACAATTAGAAAAACTTTTAGAAGAAGCTAAGCAACGCCTAACGACAATCGAGGTACAAGCAAAAGTCTTAGCTGAAAAAGAAGAGAGCCTAACAGCGACTCGTTTAGATCAACAAGTAGCAATTAATGAATTGCAAGCAATGATTGCGACTGAAAAGAAACAAAAGCAAAAATTCGAGAAGCAAAAAGAAGAAGCAATCAAACGCCGTGAAGCAGAGCTAAAAGCTATTGCTGAGGAAAAAGCTCGCGCATCAGCAGCGCAACAAGCTTATGAAAAAGAAGAAGCGGCACGTGCCGCAGCTCAAGCCCAAGCGAAAGCAAGTTATGATAATTCTAACGCAACTGTCGAAGAACAGCCGCAACAACCAGCAACACCAACACCTCCAGCATCAAGTGGTTGGGGCATGCCGGTAAGTAATGTCTCTGTTTCTAGTCGTTTTTCATGGCGTACAGATCCATTTGGGTCAGGTGCTTCAGAATTACATAATGGGATTGATATGGTCGGCTCATCTGGGACACCAATCTTTGCTTCAAAAGCTGGAACAGTTGTCCAAGCAAGTTATGATCCAAGTGCCGGAAACCACGTGATTATTGATCATGGTGATGGTTATTATACGTATTACATGCATTTAAGTAGTTTTGCTGTTTCTGCCGGTCAAAGTGTCGGCCAAGGAACAACAGTCGGTGGTATGGGAACAACAGGTAGTTCAACAGGTGTTCACTTACACTTTGCTATTGCAACAGGTATATGGTCAGGCTTCATGGATCCAGGCCCGTTATTAGGAATCTAATCAAATGAAAAACCTTTTCGTTTACGAACGAAAAGGTTTTTTGTATCAAAAAAGACCACCAAAGTACCAACCCCCGAAAGCTAGATTTATTACTCTAACTTTTAGGGGTCGGTACTCAATTGATTGGTAGTCTTTTTGTTTTTTTGCATTTATTATTTAACGACCATGACATTGCAGGGGGCATGGTTGACCACATAAGCTGTTGTTGATCCAACGAGTGCTTGTGTGATTGCCCCTTTGCCGGTTGAGCCCATAATAATTAAATCAATTCCATGTTCCTTAGGTAAATCAACTGATATTTTTCGTTTCGGAGAGCCAATTTCAACAATTGTTTGAATATCAGTAATACCTGCTTCGTTTAGTTCGGCCACTTTTTTTGTCATAAAGTCTTTCACAAATGCTTCTTCTTCATTTAAGAGCTTGGCAAAAGAATATGCACTTGTTGTTAACTCTAAGTCATTAATCACCCAAACTAAATAAATGGCTGCCTCGTTTCTCTTAGCGATTTCAATCGATTCTAAAAGAGCCTTTTCTGATTGTTTCGATCCGTCTAGCGCAACTAAAATTTTCTTATATTCTGTTAACATATTGTAAGCGCCTCCTTTCTGTGCTTAAATTATAACATTCTTTTCTTAAATAGAAAAATAATTACCTGTTTATTACCAAACTAGTATTCCAAGGTCAAGCATGATAAAATAAACAAGAATTGAAAAGAAATGAGGAAAAATTGTGACTGAATATTTAAATGTTGGAAAAATTGTAAACACACATGGAATTCGTGGAGAAGTACGCGTTATTTCTCAAACCGATTTTCCTGAAGAGCGTTATAAAAAAGGCGCAAAATTAACGTTATTTAAACAAGGTGTGAAGCCATTAGAATTAACCATTACAAGCCATCGTAAGCATAAAAACTTTGATTTATTGACATTTGAAGGGTACCCGAATATTAATGATGTTGAGCCTTTGCGTGATGGGATTTTAAAAGTGTCCGAAGATGATTTGACGGATTTAGAAGAAAATGAATTTTATTATTATGAAATTATGGGCTTACCTGTTTTTGACGAAAATGGCATCTTGCTAGGTAAAATAAAAGAGATTATTCAGACGGGTGCTAACGATGTTTGGATTATTCAGCGTAAAGGGAAGAAAGATTTATTAATCCCTTACATTGAATCCGTTGTGAAAAAGGTTGATTTAGATGCCGAAGAAATTCATGTTGAAATTCCAGAAGGATTGATTGACGATGAAAATTGATGTGTTGACGTTATTTCCACGAATGTTTGATGGTCCAATGGGGGAGTCGATTATTGGCAAAGCGCGTGAAAAAAACTTGTTGGAATTAAACGTTTCAAATTTCCGTGATTTTTCCGATAATAAACATCAGGCCGTAGATGACTATCCATATGGTGGTGGCGCGGGGATGTTACTTAAAGTTCAACCGGTCTATGATAATTTACAAAAGATTGCTGAAACATCACCAGGAACCAAAAAACGAATTGTGTTGCTTGATCCAGCAGGTAAACGTTTCGACCAAACGATGGCGGAAGAATTTTCTAAAGAAGAACACTTAGTATTTATTTGTGGCCATTACGAAGGTTATGATGAACGTATTCGAAGTTTCGTTACCGATGAAGTATCTTTAGGCGATTATGTCTTAACGGGTGGCGAACTTGGAGCAATGGTCATGATTGATGCAACCGTTCGTTTGTTGCCTGAAGTACTGGGAAACAATGTATCGGCTCAAACCGACTCACATTCAACGGGTTTACTGGAACATCCGCAGTATACTCGGCCTGCAGTCTTTAAAGAGATGGAAGTACCTGCAGTGTTAATGAATGGCAATCATAAATTAATTGCTGAATGGCAGTTAAAAGAATCATTAAGACGGACATATTTACGTCGACCAGATATGTTGGAAAAAATCGAGTTAACCGCCGAAATGCTTAAAATGCTTGAAGAAATAAAACAGGAAGCAAGCGAACAGTAAGATTTTGGTAAATTGTAAAATGAAATGCATAAGGAAATAAACGAAAAAATCATGTAGATACGATATACTTGTTAGCGACCAAACCAAAAGTATAAGGGGTATCTACATGACTAATAATAATTGTATCATAGAAAACCGCACCTTCACACACCTTACTGATATTCAACGGGGAAAGCTGGAACAGATGGCTAAAATCGGCACCTATAAACAAGCGGAGATGGCGCGTGAATTAGGAGTCAGCCAATCGACTGTTTCTCGTGAATTGAAACGCGGCAGAAGGCGCCAACTTGACTATCAACACAATTATTACGAGCAGTATATTGCCGCCTCAGGCGCTCGGGTTTACAAAGAAAATCGTGAGAACTCGCATGCGCGGAATCATCATAAATATTCTGCAGCTTTCCTTGCTGCCTTACCTGAAAATCTAGCACCCATGAAGGGGTTACGGATTCATAGTGTGGATACTTTTGTACACTCTTACAGAAAATCGCACCCTGACGAACGCGTACCATGCACGAAAACAGTTTACGCCTTAATCAATGCTGCCGTACTCCCAATCCGTAATATCGATTTACCTATGAAGACCCGGATGCGGCCACGCAAGAAAAACGTTTCGGAACCGAAAGGTCATAACGCTAAGCACTTAGGTCGCAGTATCGAAGAACGCGATCCAGAAATACTCTCTAGAGAAGATTTTGGGCATTGGGAAGTCGATTTAGTATTAGGCAAGAAAATAAAAAATGAGCCTGTCATCATCACTATGGTTGAACGGAAAACCCGCTACTGTCTAACGAAGAAAGTTTGGGGAAAAGGTGCCACAGTG
>NZ_JBHSGT010000011.1:0-7431 GCF_042654605.1 Enterococcus eurekensis | reverse complement strand
AAAAGTAATTGTAAGCTGCCGTGAGGCAGTTTCACATGGTTTTAATTAAAAGTATGAATTATTCAGGTCAAACTTTGATACAATAAAAGTAATATTAAAATGAGGAGGAACAAAATGGAATATGTAAAATTAGGTAATACAGGCTTAGATGTTTCACCACTATGCTTAGGTGCGATGGGGTTTGGAAATCCGCATAATTGGATTCATGATTGGATTTTGGAAGAAGAGAAAAGCCGCCAAGTGATTAAAAAAGCGCTTGATTTAGGCATTAATTTCTTTGATACAGCCAATATTTATTCCTATGGTGCGAGTGAAGAAGTCCTCGGCCGTGCTTTACGTGATTATGGTAAACGCGAAGAAATTGTCTTAGCAACGAAACTTTATATGCCGATGACAGCCGAAAAGCGTCCGAATTCAGGCGGGCTATCGCGCAAAGAAATCTTTCATCAAGCTGAACAAAGCCTAAAGCGTTTAGGAACCGATTATATTGACTTATACATTATTCACCGTTGGGATTATCATACACCGATTGAAGAAACAATGGAGGCGCTCCATGATTTAGTCAAGTCAGGAAAAGTTCGTTACATTGGGGCTTCAGCAATGTATACGTGGCAGTTTGCTAAAGCACAATTCGTAGCGGAAAAACATGGTTGGACCAAGTTTGTCTCAATGCAAAATCATTTGAACTTATTGTATCGAGAAGAAGAACGTGAGATGTTACCGTTTTGTCAAGATCAAAAAATTGCGGTAACACCATACAGCCCACTAGCTGCAGGTCGCTTAACGCGCGATTGGGAAGGGACCACTAAGCGTGCACAAACTGATCGTACAGCGAAAGTGAAATACGATCAAACTTTAGAGCAAGACCGAATGATTGTAGCACGTGTTGCGCAAGTTGCCGAGGATTTAGGTGTCAAACGAGCTCAAGTTTCATTGGCTTGGCTTTTACAAAAAGAGGTTGTAACCGCACCGATTATTGGTGCAACGAAAGAAAGTCATTTACTAGATGCCCTTCCAGCGCTTGATATCAAACTAACACCTGACCAAATTCTCTTCTTAGAAGAACCTTACGTACCCCACAAAGTTGTTGGAGCAAGATAAAGAAAAGCCCTTAGGATTTCCTAAGGGCTTTTGTTATTTTATTAATCCATACCGATTAGATAATCGTCATCATTCATCGCTTCAACGGTACCAAGTAAGTACCCATTTCCGACTTGTGAGAAGAAATCATGATTGCTTGTTCCAGTCGAAATCCCATTCATAATAATTGGATTGACATCATCTGCGGTATCAGGGAAAAGTGGATCTTGTCCCATGTTCATTAAAGCTTTGTTGGCATTGTATCGTAAGAATGTATTTACATCTTCCGTCCAACCAATATGATCATAGAGTTCGGCTGTGTATTTTTCTTCGTTTTCATAAAGTTCAAAGAGTAAAGCGTACATCCATTCTTTTAATTCTTCTTGTTCATCTTCAGGTAATTCATTGAAACCTAATTGGAATTTGTAACCAATATATGTTCCATGAACGGATTCGTCACGAATAATTAATTTAATGATTTCAGCAACGTTTGGTAGTTTGTTATTACCCAAGTAGTGAAGAGGGGTATAGAAACCAGAATAAAATAAGAATGTTTCTAGGTAAACACTTGCGACTTTCTTTTGCAGTGGGGTTCCGTGTAGGTAGACTTCGTTAATTAGTTCTGATTTTTTTTGTAAATACTCATTGGTGTTAACCCAATCAAAAATCGCTTCAATTTCTGCTTTTGTATTTAAGGTACTGAAAATGGAAGAATAGCTTTTGGCGTGTACTGATTCCATAAATTGAATGTTGTTTAAAACCGCTTCTTCATGCGGTGTACGAACGGCGTCACGTAATTGATGCATCCCACTTTCTGATTGAATCGTATCAAGTAAAGTTAAACCACCCAAAACATGACTGACCATTTTTTGTTCTTCTTTTGAGAGGCTTCTCCAGTCATCTAAATCATTGGAAAGCGGAATACGTGTATCTAACCAAAATTGTTCCGTTAATTTTTCCCAAGTGGATTTGTCGATTAAATCTTCAATTTCATTCCAGTTAATTGCTGCATAGTATGTTTTTGCCATTGAAACTGGCCTCCTTAAATTTGAAATAAAAAAGAAGCTAGCCAGAGAAAATCCGCTAGCTTCCAAAAGAATTGTTCTTTTTTGTAATTAAATCACACAGCTTTCGCATTGGTTACTGCCGATTTCTTCTGCATCGTCAGTAAAGGTACGAATATAATAGATAGTCTTAATCCCTTTGTTAAAGGCATAGTGACGTAAAATATTCAGATCTCTGGTTGTTTGTTTCGTTGTTGTTTTCCATTCATAAAGACCCTCTGGAATCTCAGAACGCATAAACAAAGTCATACTCATTCCTTGATCGATATGTTTTTGAGCAGTAGCATAAACATCGATGACTTTGCGCATATCCATGTCATAAGCGGATTTGTAGTAGCTAATCGTATCATTCGATAGGTAGGCTGCTGGGTAGTAAATTTTACCGATTTTCTTTTCTTGACGTTCTTCAATTAAACGAGTAATTGGATGAAGGCTGGCACTAGTATCGTTAATATAAGAGATTGAACCGTTTGGCGCAACTGCTAAGCGATTTTGGTGATATAAACCATCTTCTTTAACTGCTTGAGCAAGAGCTTCCCAATCTGCTTTTGAAGGGATGTGAATTCCTTTAAATAGTTCAGCGACTTTTTCAAAAGTTGGTGTGTAGTCTTCGTTGATATAAGACTCGAAATAAGAACCATCGGCATAAGCTGATTTTTCAAAATTATGGAAAGTTTCTTGTTTTTCTTTAGCAATTTGATGACTTTCCATCAATGTCCAGTAATTTAATAACATGAAGTAAATATCAGTGAATTCAATCGATTCTGGTGAACCATACTCCATTTGGTTTTTAGCAAAGAAAGTATGTAAGCCCATGGCACCTAAACCAATCGTATGATTAATTTTGTTGCCATATTGAATTGATGGAACAACAGCAATGTCAGATGCGTCTGTGACAAAAGTTAAGGCACGGGTCATTGCGCGAACGGAACGACCGAAGTCAGGACTTTCCATTAAGTTGACGATATTAGTTGAACCTAAGTTACAGCTAATATCTGTTCCTAAAACATCAAAACCTTGGACATCATTGACAACTGAAGGTTCTTGAACTTGTAAAATTTCTGAACAAAGGTTACTCATAATAATTTTTCCGTCAATCGGATTTGAACGATTAGCGGTATCAATGTTAACGATATAAGGGTAGCCTGATTCTTGTTGTAATTTTGAAATTTCATTTTCTAATTCACGTGCATTGATTTTTGTTTTGCGGATATTTGGATTTTTAACCATATTGTCGTATTCTTTTGTAATATCAACATATGAGAAAGGTACGCCATATTCTTTTTCAACACTATAAGGACTAAATAAGTACATGTCTTGATTTTTACGCGTTAATTCGTAAAATTTATCCGGTACAATCACACCAAGTGACAAAGTTTTAACTCGAATTTTTTCATCAGCATTTTCTTTCTTTGCAGAAAGAAAGGCGATGATATCTGGATGGAAGACGTTTAAATAAACAACTCCGGCACCTTGACGTTGACCTAATTGGTTTGAATAACTAAAGCTATCTTCAAATAATTTCATGACAGGCATAACACCACTTGCAGCGCCTTCGTAACCTTTAATTGGCGCACCCGCTTCACGCAAGTTTGATAAAGTAATCCCAACGCCACCACCGATACGAGACAATTGTAGAGCAGAGTTAATCCCACGTCCAATCGCGTTCATATCATCCGTTAGTTGGATTAAGAAACAAGAAACTAATTCACCGCGACGTTTTCTACCCGCATTCAAGAAAGAAGGCGTTGCGGGTTGGTAACGTTGATGAATCATTTCTTCAGCTAAAGTCATTGCTAGTTCTTCGTTACCATCTGCAAAATAAAGAGCATTGAAAGCGACACGGTCTTCGTACGTTTCTAAATATTGTGTTCCGTCATTTGTTTTTAATGCGTATTGGCCATAAAATTTATAAGCAGCCATAAATGATTTGAAATGGAAATTTTGTTGCGCTAGAAAATCATAGAGTGACTCAATAAAAGCAGGGGAATAATTACGAATGAAAGGTTCTTCTAAATAATCTTCTTCTATTAAGTAGTTGATTTTATCTGTAACCGTTGGAAACGTCATTGTATTGGGTAGGACGTTTTCTTTAAAGAAGGCTTCTAAAGCTTCTTTATCTTTATGCAAAGGAATCTGACCATTCACAGGACGATTAATTTCATTATTTAATTTAAAGTAAGTGACATCTTTTAATGTTTTAAGACTCATGAAGACACAACCTTTTCTAATTTCTATTGGTAATTGAACAATTAACATAAAAAGAAGGATTTGAAGTCTTACGACGGACAAATCCAACAATAAGTTTTTAGTTTAATAAGTGAGGACTACACAGCTAATTGACGTAATTGGTCCGGACGGAAACCGATAATGGTTCTTGCTTCGCTTGTGATGACAGGGACACTTTGGAAACCTTGTTCTTTTAACCAATTGATAGCTGAAGGTTCTTGATCTAAGTTAATTTCTTCAAAAGAAATATGATTGTCAGTTAAGAAGCGTTTCGCCATTTTACATTGCATGCAGTTGTTTTTTGAAAATAATTTGATATTCATAATGGTAATCCTCCTTGGAAATTTTACTGTATAATTACTATAGTCCTTAGTATAGACGGTCGTAGCGAAAAGTCAAACGAAAAATACTATATATTGTGTTTGTGAAGTTGGGCGACACTAATTGTTGTGGTTTTTTAAAAGTTTTTTACCTGAAAGTGCTTGTGGTTATTAGTGTTTCAGCCGATTAAAAAAACAAAGAAGAAGTTTAAAAAAATTCGCTTGTGAAGGAATGTTTTTGAACAATAAAAAGACTGAAAATCTTCTTGCCTTTTTTAAAATCAGATGCTACTATGTACTGGGTGCCAAACCCATGACGTTGGATACTTGTTGGTGCGAAAGCATTTTGAAAACGAGTATCGCAACGTCTTTTTTTAATAATTTAAGAGTATCCTAAAATTCGCCCGAAGAAAAATACATTCTTCGGACGGATTTTTTCTATTTACTTAATAGAAGGTAGTATATTTTGCTTTCCATTGTTTTAATTTAATATGTAGCCAAAAACTATAAATACCCAAGGAAACAATCGTTAATAGAAACCATTTTATCCAATGGCCGAACAAACCAATAGCGGTTCCGTTAAACTGTAGACGTCGGCCTTCAATGATGGTATGTTCGATTTTCCAACGATTCATCAAAACGATTCCCCAAGGGGTTCCGATTCCTAAAGTAAAAATAGTAATAACTGCGGCTAACAAACTATGTACAATATAACTAAGTAAGCCACCATCAAAATATGATTGATTCATTTTATTCCTCCTTTTCAATTACCATAGCTAAACTATGCAATAAAGAATAGCTTTAATTTCCTTAAATGTTTATAAATACTTCGAAGTAAAGTATTTCCAACCAATTAATTATATGGTACACTTTATCTAGTTTCGAAAACTAGATAATCAGTTTTTTGAAAATGATAACTAACTGTTAAAGAAGGAAGTGCGATGGAAAAATTAGAAGAGAAAATGATTGAATGGGGAGAGTCGTTACTGTCTGTTCACTTACCAAGATGGGATGAATTACCGGAAATTGAGCTCTACATGGATCAAGTGATTACACTTGTGGATCAATACTTATCTCCGATTATTAGACAAGAAAAACATACGCGACTGACACCTTCAATGGTGAATAATTATGTAAAAAAAGATTTAATCCCAGCACCCGTTAAAAAACGTTACAATCGTAAGCATGTAGCATTTTTAATTGCCATTACGTTGTTAAAGCAAGTGCTAACTATTCCAGAAATTAAAGAGGGAATTTTATTTCAAGGAAAAGCAATTGGCATCCGGAATGCTTACAATTCTTATTGTGAAATTCAAGAAAAAGCAATTTATCAAGTTTGTCTACAAGCAAGTAAAAAAACTTTCGAGGAACCTCAAGAAATTATTTCCATTCAATATTTAGCAGCCTATAGTGCTTCGAAGGCTTTTGCCAATAAGTTATTGGCTGAAAAAATGATTGAATTAGAGGCGGATTACTTAAAAGAAGGAGCAAAAAAATGAATCAAGAAAAAATTGCATTACTTGTGGACTCAGGTACGGATGTTCCTCAAGACGTTATGGAGCGCTATGGTATTTATATGATTCCATTACAAATCATTTATAAAGAACGAACATATACGGACAAAGTTGATATTACACCAGAAGAAGTTTATCGTCGTTTGGAAGAAGAAGTGCCAAGTACTTCTTTACCCGATGGCGCACAGATTCAGAAAGTTTTAGAAAAAATCAAAGAAGATGGTTATGAGAAATTATTAATTGTGACAATTTCTAGTGGTTTGAGTGGGACGTACAATGTGTTACGTTTGATTGGGCAAGAAGAAGAAGGTTTAGAAGTTTATGTACTTGATACGAAAAGTATCGGTATTGGTGCTGGTTTACAAGCAATCCGCGCAGCTGAACTCATTGATTCAGGCTTAACCTTTGAGGTATTGATTGCTCAGTTGAAAAAAGAAATTGTTCAAAATAAAGTCCTGTTTAATGTAGGTACTTTAGAATATTTACAAAAAGGTGGACGAATTGGTTTAGTGACATCAATCATTGGTACGGCATTAAAACTAAACCCAACGATTTCTTGTAATGAAGATGGCGTTTATTATACTGTCGCAAAATCACGTGGACGCAAGCGTAGCATTGATAAATTAGTTGAGATTGCTGAAGAATTTATTGGCAATCATCAAGAATTTCGAATTGCAGTAGCACAGGGTGACGCTTATGAAGAAGGATTACAATTAAAAGCTAAAATAGAAGCGCGTTTTCCAAATGCAAAGGAAATTTTATTTGGAACGATTTCTCCAGCATTAGTGGTACATACCGGACCAGGTTTACTTGGTATGGGGATTCAAGTCATTCATTAATCGTTAAATAATTCAAAAAGCATCGATTTTCTTCGAAAGGAAAATCGATGCTTTTTGATATTACGGTTGTACGTCAAATAGTGTTGATGGACCCAAAATGAGTAAAAATAATCGTCAAAATCGATAGAGAAAATTGTTTCTCTATCGATTTTTTTGATATTAGAAAAGAGGGGGCGGAGCCTCCCGCTCCCCTGCGAAAAATCACCTTGTTGACGAAAGCTGCGAGACCGCTTCGAGCCTGTAGTCTCTCAGCTCGAAAGCTTCAAACTCTGGTTAAGTGCTAAAGCACTAAACCAGAGTAATTCACATTTCGTCTGTTGACGCAGCGGGCACAAGGTGTTTTTCTTCGAGTCGCTAGTGCTATCTTCAAATGGTTTGTTGATTA
>NZ_JBHSGT010000010.1:0-4480 GCF_042654605.1 Enterococcus eurekensis | reverse complement strand
GGATTTAACTTATGTTCGGGTCGGGAAAAATTGGGCTTATATTTGTTTGATGATTGATTTATTCAATCGTGAAATTATTGGCCATTCTTGCGGAAATAAAAAAGATGCGCAGCTTGTAAAAAGGGCCATTCAAAGCATTCCTTACTCACTTCAAGAAATCGAACTCTTCCATACGGATCGTGGAAAAGAATTTGATAATGAATTGATTGATCTTATCTTAGAAACATTTGGCATTCAACGCTCCTTGAGTAAGCCTGGATGTCCATATGATAATGCCGTTTCAGAAGCGACTTACAAAGCTTTTAAGACGGAATTTGTGAGTCAATATCAATTTAAAACGATGGCACACTTAGAATTAGAATGTTTTGATTATGTCAATTGGTGGAATCATCATCGGATCCATAGTTCTCTTGGTTATAAAACACCAATTGAGGTACGCTATGCGGAGGTTGGCGTAGCGAACCCTTGATAATGAGCAAGAATCGGTTACCTTCTGTTCGAGCGGCTTATTTTATTCAAAGTGAGCACGCCGCTAAGAAAACCGATTTGAGGAGGCTCGTTGTCAAGGGCAACTGGATATGGTGTCATAAACAGACCTTATAATTTTTGTCTAGAAAAGTGTTGCCATTCCATTCATTAACAATATAACTTCTCCTTTGTAAACAAAAATCATAGAGTACCGTCATTTATTTAGACTAAGTACTCTATGAATTACATTCATTTAATCTATTTATTTATGATTTAATCATCTATCCTAGATTATACATCAAAGCTTAAGAAATTAATACTAATTTATATTTTAAACTGTTCTATTTGTGCATTAAGTTGCTCTGCAATCTTAGCAAGTTCATCACTGGCATTGGAAATTTCCATCATAGATGCTGTTTGCTGCTCTACAGATGCTGAAGCTTCTTGACTTCCTGCTGCATTTTCTTCTGATATTGTTGATAAGTCTTCCATTATCTGCTTTATCTTTTCTTTTTGACTTATTATTTCATCACTTGATTTATTTACCACACCTATGGCTTCTTCCATTTCTTCAATGGCATCAGATATTCCATCAAATTTATTATTTGTTAAATTTACACTTCTTCCTTGTGATTCTACTACTAGTTCAACTTCTGCCATAGTTTCTACAGCTACTTCTATCTTTCCTGTTAAATCATCAATTATTGTGCTTATTTCTTCTGTAAATTGACTAGACTGCTCTGCAAGTTTTCTAATTTCATCTGCAACTACAGCAAAACCTCTACCTGATTCTCCTGCTCTGGCTGCTTCTATAGCCGCATTTAAAGCTAATAGATTTGTTTGATCTGCTATATTTCTAATCATTTCACTTGCAGTTACAATCTTTCCTGCACTTTGACTAGTATCTTTTATTATATCATGAACTTCTTTTGATGATTTCATATTTAAATCTGTTTTTTCAACTACATCTTTAATTAACTCTAAACCATCATTTTTAAGCTCATTAACTTTTCTTGTGGATTCATTTAAGTTTTCCATATATGTTGAGTTATTTACAACTGCGTTACCAAGATCAAGCACAGAATTAAATCCTTGTTCTGTATCCATGGCTTGGTTACTAGCACCTTGAGCAATTTCTTGGATTGCCCTTGCTACTTCATCAACTGCTGTGGAAGTCTCATAGGTGGTTGCTGTTAATTCTTCAGAATGGGCAGCTACTGCTTGGGAATCATCCATAACTTCTCTTATTATATTTCGTATGGAAAGTTGCATAGCATCTACAGATAAGGCTATTTCACCAAGTTCATCTTTTTTTCCTAGAAGATCCTTAGGTAGATTATTACTAAAGTCTCCTACTGCCATTAGGTTCATCTGTTTTTTTAAGTCATTTATAACTTTTATTGCACCATTTGATGTTAAGAATAATATGCTTCCAAGTAATAATATTAATATTATCCCTGCCGTAAAAATAGTAATCATGTTTGTGTAAATGGCACTATTAACATTTTCCATAGAAAATCCAATATTTATAGCTCCCATTTTTTCTCCATTTATAACTACTGGATAAACGATATCATAAATTGATTCACCGGAATCATTACGTTCTTCTGCATTCATTATTCCATTTTTAATTGTATTGACTGTACCTTCATCATCACTAATGTCTACACCAATCCACTGGATATTACTATCTGCAGTCACCATTAAATCATTGTTTATAAAAAGTGCATATACTATCTCTTCATCTTCAGCTAAGGATTCTATAAGTTTTTGGTAACTAAATTGCTCCGTTAAGTCATTAATATAGTTAGCTTCTATTCCCGCTTGTATTGTTGCACCATTTGAGATTTTTATAGCTCCATATTTATAGTTTCCCTCAGCTGTTGTACTTTCCCTAATTTCTTCCATCATCTCAGTATCATTACTATTTCTAAATATTGTTAAGGGATGATCTGCATCTAAATTCAACCCCACGTTTTCTGGATAGTTTGAATATAGTACAGTTCCATCAATGTCAAGGTAATTTATCTCGCTTATTCCTAAGGATTCTGCCACCATTGATATTGTTTCGTTGCTTAAATTTTGTCCCTTTGGTAATTCTTTTGTATCTTCCATTTGATTTTCTACTACTTCCTGTGACTTTTCCAGATTTTCAATTAATTTAGCAGCCTTTCTAATATCTTCCTCTATATCATTGTTTATAACTGCCAATGAATATGCATTATCTTCCATCCTTTCTATAAATTCTCTTAGAATAAATTCACCATTTGAAGCCATTTCACTAAGTAAAGCTTTCTTGCTTGATGTTGTTGAAATTAATCCAATTGCAACTACTGATAAAACCACAACGATAATTGGTATTATTAATAATCTAACCTTAATTGAGTTCTTGTTGAACCTTTGTTTATTACTCTTATTTTTCAATTTTATCGACCCCCTTAGAATCTATGTAAAGTTATGTAGCTTTCTATCTAGTATTGTCTATTATTATACAATATATAATAGTTGAGTACGGCGACTAGTTTCGTCCAGTGATGCGGAATTTTCGTCCAGTAAATGCGGAATAGTCGTCCGCTGAATGCGAAAGTTGTCGTCCATTCCGCTAATTGATTGAAGAGAATAAGAAATTAATTAAAACAGAGCCCAATATGAGCTCTGTTTTTCATCTTAAAATAAATTAATAGATTATTCGTATTCCTTCATAGCTTGTTCAAGGAACTTAGTGGCTAAATTAACCATTTCATCAGCCGAAGGCTGCTTTTCGTCCTCTAAGTAATAAGGTAGGAGTAACGAGGATAGATTTAAATCGATATCTTCTGGAAGGTATCGTCGAAAATAAAAAAAGAGCGATACGAGTTTCAACTTCAATCGGAATCATTTCATGCCCTCCAAACCGTGACGCTCACGCATGGATACTTCACCATCGACTATGATTTGGTGAGAATTGTGCTTGATTCGATCCAGAATCGCATCGGCTAGTTGAGTGTGTTTGATTTTTTCATGCCAACCTTCGGGTGAAAACTGGGAACAAAATATGGTAGAAGATTGCTTTAATCGTGCTTCAATGATTTCGAAAATGTGAACACTTTCCTCCAAAGACAACTCCATTAGTAACCATTCATCAATGATGAGTAGTTCGATTTTCGTGTACTTTTTAATCAGTTTACGATAAGAACCATCAGCCTCATATTTCGCTAAAGCCAGCTCGTCAATTAATTCTGGAAGACGAATATACTTCACCTTTCTGAATTGACGACAAGCTTGAATACCGAAGGCATTGGCTATCCAGGTTTTCCCGTTTCCAGAAGCACCCATCAAGATAATATTCTGGTGGTTATCAATGTATCCTCCTTGTGCGAGTTTAGAAATAAGGTTTTTATCAAGATGTCGATCGGGATAGTATTCAATTCCTTCGATAGACGCATTTGGATCACTGAATGTTGCCTGATGAATTAAACGTTCTAATTTATTTGATTTACGGCGGGCAGATTCAGCGTCTACTAATAGCTCAAATCGTTCCTCAAATCCTAAGGATTGGGTGGTTTCGTCCATTGTTTGTTGCTCATATAGGTCAGCCATTCCGCTCAAACGCATAGCTTTTAATTTTTCAAGTGTTTGTTCATTTCTCATTATTTTTTACCTCCGAAGTAGGCTGCACCACGGACAAAACCATACTTGTTGTCCGTTTGCTCCTCTATAATTGATTTTTTTGAATGATTATCCAAAGTTTTCTTTCGTTTCTTTGCACGACTGAGAATGGATTTGAGTAATGAGTTGGTGGGTTCCTTTGCGACAGACATCAATGTATGACAGCCAGCTTCTAATTCTTCGGACGTGTATTTAGAGGCTGTATTTCTCAATGTAGCGAGTAATTTCAGGGCTTTTTTCTCGACATTATTGGAAAGAATATAGTCGACATACGCATAAGTATTTGGCCCAATATTTTCTGCCCATAGTAAATTTTCTTTAGGGGTATGTGTTAAATAACGGCGGTGATTGTCCGGCATATGAT
>NZ_JBHSGT010000009.1:0-3017 GCF_042654605.1 Enterococcus eurekensis | reverse complement strand
TAGGGATATTAGTGATACATATTTCAATAAAATGTGCCAAAGAATTAAAGCTATGAATTATTCAGGTTCTAAAATCGTTTAATATTGTTTTACTTTTGTATTTTTGAGTATCAGGAGCCGGATAAAAATACCCTTCGATTTCCATATTAAATGTCATTTTTTTGGCATAATTACGACAATAATCCGTTAATGTTTCTGACATAGGAACAATCCGAGTTATATTGTTTTTGGCTTTATTTACTGTAATTACACCATTTTCTAAGTTGATATCTGTTTTATGCAAAGTTAAAGCTTCGTTAATTCGTAATCCGCATCCGTACAACATTCGTAAGAGCATTGGGTAAATGAGATTATCATATTCACTATTCTCTGCCAAGCATAAAGTGTCAACTATCGACCAAATATTTGACATTTCTTTGTGTGTAAAGATGTATGGGGTGAAATTATCTCTTATTCTAACAAACTCATTTTTCGGAAATACATAGAAATTGAATTCTAATGTGTTCATGAACAGTGCAAACTGTCGAATAGTGCTCATCCTCTGGTGAAGTGTTTTAGTGGATTCAGTACCTCGTTTACTCACATAATCATCCACCATTTTCTTTGTGAGAATAGGATTTTTGAGTTCATATGTTTTAAAAAAATTATCAATCTGCCTTAACCTGTAGTAGGATGACACTTGAAATTTATAACCTAACCCCTTTTTATAATCAACATACATAGTGCAATAACTAGCGAAAGGTCCATTAAAGATATACTCTTTCTCTGTATCTATCATGAAGGCACCTCCAGACCAACGGTTCGGAGCTGTTCGGTATCAATACGAAGATACATCTTAGTCGTATTCGAATTTTCATGGCCTAGTATTCCTGAAATAACAGGTAATGGGGTGTTATCTTGTAAAAGGTTACTTGCTAAACTGTGCCTCATTGCATGAAGACCGTGTTTTCTATTTTTAGTTTCAATTTGAGCAAGTTCCAAGTATTTGTTTATAATACTCCAAAAGACATTTCCTTTTTCAAAATGCCCATAAGGCGTTCTGTGCCTAATAAAAATATGAGGGTCATCACAGATTGGTCGACCATTTTTCAAATAATCAATCAATGCATATTTTATATTATCACTCAGTGGTAACTGCAAGAAATTCTTTGTTTTCTCTTGAATATATTCAATTTTTTCTAAATGCCATTTAATGTTATCCAACTTTAAATTTCTAATATCACCAGCTCGCATTCCTAACTGGATGGCTAGTAGTAAGATAAGATAATCACGCCGACCAACAGCTGTATTTCGGTCTACATTACAAAGTAATACTCTAATTTCTTCAGATGTATAATACGATGGTAATTTTTCTAACTTATTTGATCGAATAATTGGAAACAGCTGATTTAAATGATATTTATTGTAATTACCGGTGTTTAGAAAGTTCAAAAAATCTCTCAAAGTGTATAGAATAGTCTCTTTTGTGGATACTGCATAATTTGTCATTATTGACTTGATATACATCAAAACATTTTTAGACTGTATCTTTGAAATATCAGAAATTTCATTTGTTTTCAAAAAATAAAGAAATCGAATAATAATAATTTGTTTTCCTTGAATAGTTCGATCTGTAAGATTTGATTGTTTTAGATTTTCGACATAACTCATAAGAATATCAAAATAACAGTCGGGTACCTGAAGTCCTTTTCTTTGATAGCATTTATTGAATGTGCCATCTTTCAAAAAATCGTTTAAAACTTTAATTGATCGGACAGTAAATCTTTGATATGGCGTTAAGTCAATATCAAAATCAACTCTATAGTGATTCACCAAGAATTCATACCCAAATTCAAGAGTGAAGTCTTGAATATTTTTTAAGTCGGCGTATTTTTCGAAGCAATTCCAACAACTTCTATAGCGAGTCTTTGTCCCTTCAGAGTATCCTAATTCATCTAAATGAATAATCGCTTTCCTTATTAAACTTCCAATAGTATCCATTATTTCGTCCTCCTTTTAGGATAAGGATACTATATTATGTATAGTTAGAAACACAAAAAGCTTACAAAATCAACAGGGCTTGTATCTAGCTTTACATAATATTTAGCTTTTCATAAGATGAATTATGAAAAGCTTCCCATAATTCATCAATGATGAGTAGTTCAATTTTCGTGTACTTTTTAATCAGTTTACGATAAGAATCATCAGCCTCATATTTCGCTAAAGCCAGCTCGTCAATTAATTCTGGAAGACGAATATACTTCACCTTTCTGAATTGACGACAAGCTTGAATACCCAAGGCATTGGCTATCCAGGTTTTCCCGTTTCCAGAAGCACCCATCAAGATAATATTCTGGTGGTTATCAATGTATCCTCCTTGTGCGAGTTTAGAAATAAGGTTTTTATCCAGATGTCGATCGGGATAGTATTCAATTCCTTCGATAGACGCATTTGGATCACTGAATGTTGCCTGATGAATTAAACGTTCTAATTTATTTGATTTACGGCGGGCAGATTCAGCGTCTACTAACAGCTCAAATCGTTCCTCAAATCCTAAGGATTGGGTGGTTTCGTCCATTGTTTGTTGCTCATATAGGTCAGCGATTCCGCTCAAACGCATAGCTTTTAATTTTTCAAGTGTTTGTTCATTTCTCATTATTTTTTACCTCCGAAGTAGGCTGCACCACGGACAAAACCATACTTGTTGTCCGTTTGCTCCTCTATAATTGATTTTTTTGAATGATTATCCAAAGTTTTCTTTCGTTTCTTTGCACGACTGAGAATGGATTTGAGTAATGAGTTGGTGGGTTCCTTTGCGCCAGACATCAATGTATGACAGCAAGCTTCTAATTCTTCGGACGTGTATTTAGAGGCTGTATTTCTCAATGTAGCGAGTAATTTCAGGGCTTTTTTCTCGACATTATTGGAAAGAATATAGTCGACATACGCATAAGTATTTGGCCTAATATCTTCTGCCCATAGTAAATTTTCTTTAGGGGTATGTGTTAAATAACGGCGGTGATTGTCCGGCATATGAT
>NZ_JBHSGT010000008.1:0-12642 GCF_042654605.1 Enterococcus eurekensis | reverse complement strand
CTGAAATGAGTTACCTCATTTTTGAATACTTGTTTTCTTTAAAAGAGACTTTTGGGTCAGCCTCTTTTATTTTCGTGAATAAAAGCTTGTCTTAATTGTTATATTACTGTAATGAAGTCGAGTAATATCGAAAAAACACTTAAAGGGAACGTTTTCTTTTGTTCAAATATTAAATAATCAGCAAAATAGAATCAAATAATTTTCTCATTTAAAGACCAAAAATCGTATCATATCAATGTTTAAATGTGAGAAAAGATGAGAAGTGTGTCGAATGTAACAGAAACTGCATAAAAATTATAGAAAATAGCATTCTCTTAATCTATTCGTAACCTAAGGGCTTTTGGACCGTGTTAAGATACGGTTTGTAAGAAATAGGAGGAATTAAGTAATGAGAATTCGTTTAATACCGACAGTGCTAATGACAGGTATGCTTTTAGCAGCAACAATCATTCCTGTATATGCAGCAGAAAATCAAGAAGAACAAATTGTAATCAATGAGCAAGTAATGACGGGTGAAGCCGTACAAGATATTTCTAATTCATTTATGACTTTAGCAGTTGAAGGCGACGCTGTTCAATCAGCTAAAGACAAAATTGCTGCCAAGGAGCAAGCAATTAAAGAAGCGAAAGAAAAAGCGGAAAAAGAAGCGCGCGAAAAAGCCCTTCGTGAAAAAGCAGAACGTGAAGCAGCAGAAAAAGCTGCACGTGAACAAGCAGAAAAAGCAGCAGCTGAGCAAGCGGCTAAAGAACAAGCCGAGGCTCAAGCAGCAAGTGCTTCAACTGGACAACAACCAGCAGGTCAAACATTTTTTATGGAATCAACTGCTTATAGTTCAGATCCAGCCGATGCTTTAGGCGGTGGAACAGTTACAGCGACAGGCCAAAACTTATTAACGAACCCAATGGCAGTAGCTGTGGATCCAAACGTTATTCCATTAGGAACTCGTTTATATGTTGAAGGTTATGGTGAAGCAATCGCAAGTGATACGGGTGGTGCCATCAAAGGAAATATCGTTGACGTTCATTTCCCAACTTATGAACAATGTGTTCAATGGGGACGTCGTCAAGTTAAAGTAACCATCTTAGGTTAATTGATACAAAATAAATTTTTTAAGGCATCGAAATCAGTTATTTTGATTTTGGTGCCTTTTTACTTGTCTTTATCTTATGAGGTAGGTATATTTAAATATGAAAAGAGGGTTACTATGCAAAAAATATTAATAGCAATCGTACGGGGTTACCAGCGTTTTATTTCGCCGTTGTTTCCACCGAGTTGTCGTTATTATCCGACGTGCTCGACTTATACAATTCAAGCACTGCAAACTCATGGCGGTTTGAAAGGTAGCCTGATGGGAATTTCGAGAATTTTTAGATGTCATCCTTTTGTAAAAGGCGGCATTGATTATGTCCCGTTAAAGTTTAGCATGAAAAGGAATACAGTGGATAAAGAACAGCCGAAGTATACGTATAAAAAAAACAAACATTTCCATTAATTAAAGATATGAAGAGCCCATTTTTAAGGGAATTCTTCATATCTTTTTTGTTTTGTAATTAAAAAATCCAAAAGTTGACAGAATTAATGAAATATTCAGAAAATTCAGTTGACAAGGAATAAAAAATTAGGTATATTGAGAAACATATTCATTACCGAAAAAAAAGGGGGAAATAATATGAAAAAGAAAATGGCGTTTTTGTTTGGGAGTTTATTTTTATTAGCAGCGTGTAGCGCGGGCCCAACAAGTGGTAACGAGACAAATGGTTCTTCAAATGCAGGTGGTAGTGCAGATGCAGAAACGATTAAGATTGGTTTAAACTTAGAGTTATCAGGAGCGGTCGCAGGTTACGGCACGCAAGAAAAAGATGGCGTTGAGTTAGCAGTTGAGATTATAAATGAAGGTGGCGGGATCTTAGGTAAACAAGTTGAACTTGTAACTAAAGATAATAAATCAGAAACAAGTGATGCCGCAACAGTTGCAGCCAACTTAGCAACAAATGATAAAGTAGTCGCAATTATTGGCCCAGCAACATCAGGTGCAACAAAAGCGGCCATTCCAAATATTACAAAAGCACAAGTCCCATTGATTACGCCGTCAGCAACAGATGATTCAGTAACACTAAATGGGGATAAAGTTCAAGAATATGTCTTCCGTTCAAGTTTCCAAGATAGTTTCCAAGGGGTTATTTTAGCGAAATACGCTCAAGATCAATTAGCTGCCGAAAAAGCAGTGATTTTAGGTGATAACTCAAGTGATTATGCCAAAGGTTTATCAAAAGCCTTCAAGAGCGAATACAAAGGGGAAATCGTCTTAGAAGAAAACTTTACCAAAGGCGATAAAGATTTCCAAGCGATTTTAACCAAAGTAAAACAAGCAGATTTCGATGTGTTATACATTCCAGGTTACTATGAAGAAGCAGGATTAATCATTAAACAAGCAAGAGAATTAGGTATTGAGCAACCAATTATTGGTGCCGATGGATTTGGTGACGAGAAAATGGTTCAACTTGCGGGAGCCGAGAATGTTTCCAATGTTTTCTATACTGGACATTTTTCAATCTTAGCACCATCGAATGATACGGTAGAACCATTCGTGGCAGCTTTTAAAGAGAAATTTGGCAAAGAGCCGTCAACGTTTAATGCTTTAGCTTATGATGCAATGTTTATGATCAAACAAGCAATTGAAACACAAAATGCAGCCGATGCAAAATCAATTACTAAAGGTTTATCTGAACTAAAAGATTTTAAAGGTGTGACAGGAAACATCACGATGGATGCGCAACATAATCCAGAAAAATCATTAGTCGTAATTGGATTTACAGATGGTAAAGAAAGTTCTGCAGAAGCAATTAACCCATAGATTTGGGAAGTAAAGGCTGTGGCAAAATCAGATAGCGGTTTTGCCACAGTTTTTTTCAGAAAAACAATGAATTTGGAAGTGATCTTATGGAAATAATCATTCAACAATTGATTAACGGGTTGTTTTTAGGGAGTATATACGCCTTAATGGCTTTAGGTTATACAATGGTTTATGGGATTATCCGTTTAATTAATTTCGCTCACGGTGAAATATATATGATCGGAAGTTTTATTGGCTATTTTTTGATTCACCAATTTAATGATTTAGGCATTTTCTCTGGTGCGGTAGGCTTTTTTGTCTCGATGTTAATATCGATGGCAATTAGTGCCTTATTAGGTGTTTTAGTTGAAATCTTAGCTTATAAACCATTACGTGGTGCGACGCGAATTTCGGCCTTGATTACCGCAATTGGTGTTTCGTATTTGCTACAAAATTTGATGATTTACTTCTTTTCACCAGATACGCGACCGTTTCCACAAGCTATTGCACGTAAACTGTATACTTTTGCAGGTTTAAGTGTCAGCAACATTCAATTGCTGATTTTATTTGTTTCGGTCAGTTTGATGATTTTATTACAAATTATCGTTAAAAAAACAAAAATGGGAAAAGCGATGCGTGCAGTGAGCGTTGATCCAGATGCGGCTCAATTAATGGGAATTAACGTCAATCGAACAATTTCATTTACTTTTGCATTAGGTTCAGCTTTAGCAGCGGCTGGTGGGATGCTGATTGGTTTGTACTATAATTCCATTGATCCGATGATGGGCGTTGCGCCTGGTTTAAAATCGTTTGTAGCAGCTGTTTTAGGTGGGATTGGAATTATTCCAGGTGCGGCTTTAGGTGGATTTGTAATTGGTCTAATTGAAACAATGTCGACGGCTCTAGGCTTTTCTGATTACAAAGATGCGATTGTTTACGGTGTTTTAATTATTATCTTAATTATTCGTCCAGCTGGAATTTTGGGCAAAAACGTCAAAGAGAAAGTGTAGGTGGCAACGATGAAAAAAAATATCAAATATACGCTTACGTGGACGGTACTTACGGCGGGCCTTTATTTCTTGCTTTTCTTTCTATATAATTCAGGCAAAATCAATATTTTTACCGATGCGGTGATTGCCAATATCGGGATTAATATCGTTTTAGCAGTTAGTTTGAACTTAATTATTGGCTTTGGAGGCCAATTTTCATTAGGACATGCAGGCTTTATGGCAATTGGTGCCTATGCGACAGCGATAATTACTTCTAAAAGTCCAAGTTTTGGCTCGTTTGTACTGAGCATGATTGTCGGAATGGTTTTATCAGGTATTATTGCACTCGTTGTAGGGATTCCAACGCTTCGCTTAAAAGGCGATTATTTAGCGATTGCGACCCTTGGTGTCTCAGAGATTATCCGTATTTTAATCATTAATTTTAGCGATCTAACAAATGGGCCTTCAGGAATTTTTGGCTTGACACAATATAGCAACTGGCAAATCATTTTTGTGGTTATGGTCCTGACTATTGTCTTTATTTCTAACTATATGAATAGTAGCTATGGTCGCTGGACGTTGTCGGTTCGTGAAGACGAAATTGCAGCCGAAGCGATGGGAGTTAACACGACACGCTTTAAAGTACTGGCTTTTGTAATTGGTGGTGTCTTTGCTAGTGTCGGTGGTAGTTTATACGCTAGTTACCAGCAATCGGTTTTCCCGAGTGATTTTACCTTTATGAAATCAATCGACATTTTAATTATCGTTGTATTTGGTGGGATTGGTAGTACGACAGGAGCAATCGTTTCGGCTGTCGTTCTTGGTTTCATCAATATGTATTTACAGGAGTTAGGTAGCTTACGGATGATTTTTTATGCGTTAGCGATTATTTTAATTATGATTTTCAAACCAAGTGGTTTATTAGGTAGTAAAGAATTATCCATGAAAAAATTATTCCAACGCTTTAACAAGGGAGGGGATTCGAATGCCACTACTGACCGTTAATAAATTAACTAAAAACTTTGGTGGATTAACAGCCGTTTCCCACGTTAATTTAGAGTTGTATGAAAATGAGCTTGTTGGATTAATTGGACCAAATGGTGCGGGTAAAACAACGTTATTTAACTTACTGACAGGGGTTTATGAACCAAGTTCTGGTGATGTTATTTTTGAAAACTCCGGTAAAGAACAACGTTTAAATGGGATGAAACCTTATAAAATTGCCAATATTGGCTTGGCGAGAACTTTTCAAAATATTCGTCTATTTAAAGAACTATCAGTCTTAGATAATGTTTTGATTGCGATACGAGAAGTGGAAAAAAGTTCATTTATTGCCAATGTTTTACGTTTGCCGAAGTACTATCAAACAGAAAATGAATTAGCTAACAAAGCCGAAAAATTATTAGAAATTTTTCAATTAGAAGATAAACTGGATACTCTTGCACGTAACTTATCTTATGGTGAACAACGCCGTTTAGAAATTGTACGAGCTTTGGCCACTAAACCTAAAATCTTATTTTTAGATGAACCGGCTGCGGGGATGAATCCCCAGGAAACGGCTGAGTTAACCAATTTAATTTATCGCATTCAAAAAGAATTTCAATTAACAATTATTTTAATTGAACACGATATGAACTTAGTGATGGATGTTTGTGAACGAATCTATGTTTTAGAATATGGGCAAGTGATTGCTGAAGGCACACCTGAAGAAATTAAAGGGAATCCTCGAGTAATTGAAGCGTATTTAGGAGGGGAAATTTAATGTTAAGTGTCAATAATTTATATGTAAAATATGGCTTAATTGAAGCAATTCATGATGTTTCCTTTCAAGTAAATCAAGGTGAAATTGTCTCGTTGATTGGAGCTAATGGTGCTGGAAAAACGTCGATTTTAAGAACTATTTCAGGTTTGGTTCGTCCAGCTGCAGGAAGTGTTCACTTTGAAGGGGTGGCAATTGAAAAAGAAGCGCCGCAAAAAATTGTGAGAAAGGGACTTTCTCAAGTACCTGAAGGCCGTCATGTTTTTTCAGGTTTGACCGTCCAAGAAAATTTGGAGATGGGCGCTTTTTTACGTAACGATGCTGAAATCAAAGCAGATTATGAATCCGTTTATAGTCGTTTTCCCGTTTTGAAAGAAAGAAGAAAGCAAGATGCAACAACCTTATCTGGTGGTGAACAACAGATGTTAGCGATGGGACGTGCCTTAATGTCTCGGCCGAAATTATTATTACTAGATGAACCTTCAATGGGACTGGCACCAATTTTTATTCGAGAGATTTTTTCAATTATTCAAGAAATCAAAGCCCAAGGAACGACAGTCTTACTGATTGAACAAAACGCGAATATGGCATTATCGATTGCCGATCGTGGTTACGTTCTAGAAACAGGCAAAATCGTGCTTGAGGGGACAGGGCAAGAACTTTTAGCCAGTGAATCTGTCAAGAAAGCTTATTTAGGAGGATAAATCATGAGTATAAAAAATTTTATGTCGACCGAAGTCATTACCGTTTCACCGCAAACACCGATTTTTGATGCGGTTGACTTGATGAAGCAACATCAAATTCATCGCTTGCCAGTAGTTGAAGGTGGAAAACTCGTTGGATTAATTACTGAAGGTGTGATTCAAGGTGCGATGCCTTCAAAAGCGACTAGTTTAAGTGTGTATGAAGTCAATTACTTATTGAATAAAACAAATGTCAAAGATATTATGATTAAACAAGTTGAAACGATTGGACCAGATGCTTTACTAGAAGATGGAATTGTCAAAATGCGTGCCAATAATATTGGTGTCTTACCAGTAGTCGAAGCCGACAAAGTAATTGGGATTATTACCAATAACGATATTTTTGATGCCTTCTTAAAAATTACTGGTTATTATGCAGGTGGAACGAGAGTAACATTAGCCATTGAAAAAGATGATCGTGGCATTTTAGCTAATATTACCAAAGTATTAGCTCAAGAAGGTTTTAGTATCTTGACGATTGTGGTTAATCGTGAATCAGATAAAACAATTGTCGAGATTCAAGTGGAATCAAAAGAACCAAAACAAGTCGAAAGTAGCTTGACGGCTGCTGGTTATCAGGTTGTTAGTTCTGTTTTAACGAATCAATAATTCGAGTGCCAGAAAATTCTTTTTGAATTTCTGGCATTTTTCATGAATCTTTTTCTGTAAAAATTTCAAATATGTGCTAGAATAAAGGCCGAGGTGATAATTATGAAGAAAAACAAAGAGATTCAAATCCGAATGGAAGAAACAGCAAGAGTCCTTCAAGGCTCAAAATATGAAGTCACTGAGTTGTATATCGGTAAAAAGAAAATGGGCGAGATTTTAGAATACGGTCCAAAAGACTTTCGAACATTCATGGATAGTGAAGCGATTGGTTCAAGTAAAACCTTTGAATTGGCAGTTGAAACGATTATTCGTCAATGGAATTTACACGAATAAAAAAACATTTAAAAAAGTTTAAAAAAACTGTTGCAATTCTATCGGAAATTTTGTATTATAACTAAGTCAGGTTTTTTACTAAACCTTTTGGAGGAGTAGCGAAGTGGCTAAACGCGACGGACTGTAAATCCGTTCCTTCGGGTTCAGTGGTTCGAATCCACTCTCCTCCACCATTGGGGTATAGCCAAGCGGTAAGGCAAGGGACTTTGACTCCCTCATGCGTTGGTTCGAATCCAGCTACCCCAGTATTGAGTAACGATTAATCGTTACTCTTTTTTATTTGAAAAAAAACAACTTTTAGGCTAACCTATAGATAGATTATAAGAGGGGTGACAAGCATGAATTTGACAAAAAAAGTAAAAGAAAAAATTGTTGAAACGGCAGAGCATTTGTACGACTTGTCAAAAAAAGATCTTTTTATAAATATCACAAAAGCTGGTGTGGATATTACTGAAAAGAGACCAACGAAACAAACGATTAAATGGCGTTCAAAAGGTCACTAAATAACAATAGAAGTTTTGACTGATAATTTTGTCAAAACTTCTATTGTTATTTTATTTTGATTTCAGTGTATTGATAATCACCAAGTTCAAAAAGGACTTGACCATTTAAGAGCTCAGTCACTTCTTCTTGAAAAACAGGACTCTCTTCTTCATCAACCATAATATGGAAGGTTACATCAGACAAAAATTGAGTGTCTTTAACGACGTATGCTTGCGATTCTAAAAAATGTTGCATCTTACCGACAGCAGGGTAATCAATTGTTACAAGGATTTCTTGTTGGGGTTTCACTTCGACAATCCCAATTTCTTTAAGCGCTTCGGATACAGAAGTAGAATATGCACGAATTAAACCGCCGGCACCAAGTTTAATCCCACCAAAATAGCGTGTGACAACCGCTACAACGTCGACTAGATCATTTTGTTTTAAGACTTCCAACATCGGAACACCCGCCGTTCCACTAGGCTCGCCATCATCGCTCGATCGTAAAATCATTCCTTTTGTTCCAATAATAAAGGCGCTGCAGTTGTGGTTGGCTTTCCAATGTTCCTTTTTGATTTCTTGAATAAATTTACGCGCCTCTTCTTCAGACGTCACTCGCTGAAGGAAACATAAGAAGCGTGATTTTTTTATTTCAATTTCAACAACACCATTTTTTTCAATTGTGCGGTACGTTTCAAGCATGCTTTTTCTCCATTTCTTTCGATTAATCTCAGTATAGTCAAAAATAGTGTGAAATTCAATTTAAGGCGTTTGCTTTTTTTGGTAATAAGCTAGATAATAGATAGAAAAGGGGGATTCGTTTGGTGGGAGGCAAAAAGAAGTACGATATTATAACGGATTATATTCGTAACAATGGTGGGACTCAAGTGACGTTGACCTTCACTCAAATCGATGAGTTACTTTTTCCTGCCAGCGGGTTACCGAAAACGGCAAGAAAAACAATCGATTGGTGGGCGAATGATTATCGCTATCCAGAAAAAGGGGCCTATGCTTGGCTAAATGCAAATTATGAAGTCATCCATGTTGACCTTGTTAAAGAGTATGTTGTTTTTAGACCGTTATTAAAAGGAACGTGGTTATTAAAATAACGTGTCAGCCAGTTGACAAAGTAAGTGTTTGCTTTATAATTTATTTAATTGAATGATGATGTTCAGAAGGAAAAGGGAGAGTTTTTGGATGGCTAAAAAAACGATAATGTTAGTTTGTTCTGCAGGGATGAGTACGAGCTTATTAGTAACTTCAATGCAAAAATCAGCAACGGTCAATGATATTGACGCAGATATATTTGCGGTGTCGGCTTCAGAAGCAAATCATTACTTAGAAAATAAAAAAATTGATGTCTTATTATTAGGTCCACAAGTTCGTTTTATGAAAGCTGATTTTGAAAAACGTTTAGGGCCAATGGGAATTCCATCAGATATTATTAATATGGCTGATTATGGAATGATGAATGGTGAAAAAGTTTTACAACAAGCTTTAAATTTAATTGAAAATAAATGATAATCAAAAAGCAAAGAAAAAATTCTTTGCTTTTTTTGTATTTATTTTTGAGGTGATTAAATGAATCCGTTGAGGGGTAGGCAGATTGTTGTCTCATCAGAAGAGTTAAAAAATTATCCAACAAATGAATATCAACATAGAGAAGCGATGATTTTAAATCAGCAACTTTATTGTCAACGATGCAATGCCTTAATTATTCGGCAAGAAAATGTTTTGCCAAATGGTGTTTTTTTCTGTTCAGAGTGTCAGGAATTTGGCAGGATAAGGAGTGATTCATACCTAGTATCAGTTCGGGGACAAGGGGGCGAAAAAGAAGAAAGAAGCGTTAATTTTACATGGCAGGGGAAGTTGACACAACTGCAAACACATATTGCTCAGCAACTACAGAAAAACTATCAAGCAAAACAGTCCACCCTGCTTTGGGCGGTCACAGGATCAGGAAAGACTGAAATGGTTTTTCCGGTGATTTATTTAGTGTTGTTAAAAGGTGGGCGTGTGTGTATGACATCACCGCGAATCGATGTTTGTCGTGAACTGTATCCACGAATTGTTGCAGCTTTTCAAGAGGAACAAGTATTGTTGCTATATGGCAACTCGAAGGAAAAATATCGATACTCTAATTTAACGATTTGTACGACACATCAAATGCTTCATTTTTACCAAGCATTCGATTTAATTATTGTTGATGAAATTGATGCTTTCCCTTATGAAGGCAACTCAGTGTTACAGTTTGCTTTGAAAAATGCATTGAATCCACATGGGAGATTGATTTATTTGACGGCGACTCCGCCAAACCATTTATTACAAGAAGTACAGCAGACATTTGCGATTGAAAAATCACCTTTAAGATTTCATCAAAGACCTTTAATTGTGCCAGAATGCATCTGGTACAACCATTGGGAACAAGCTAGTCATTCACGGTTTCATTTTAAAAAATTTCATCGCATGATTTTGGAATTGTTAAAAGACAACCACGTATTGGTTTTTTGTCCGAGCATTCAGTTTATGAATCGATTAGCAAAACAAACACAAACGTATTTTATCGAAGGGCAAGTTGCATCCGTCAATTCTACGGATCCACTACGAGAAGAAAAAGTTCAAAAAATGCGTGAAAAAAAATACCAAGTACTGTTTTCAACGACTATTTTGGAACGTGGCGTGACTTTTGAGGATCTTTCCGTCATTGTTATGGGGGCGAACCATCCGGTCTATACAAAATCAGCTTTAGTACAAATTGCTGGTCGAGTTGATCGAAAAGGTGAATACCGCCGAGGACGAGTCATCTTTTTTCACAATCAAAAGACCATAGGTATGCGTCAAGCGTGCCGAGAGATTAAGGAGATGAACCAACTAGCGAAAGGGTGGTTATCTAAATGAGATGCCCTTGGTGTCAGCAATTACAAATTCGTGACTTGACACTTAAAGAAATTTTATGGCCGCTTACGATTAAAGAAACGCGCTGCCAAGTATGTGAGTCGAAACTGTGTAAAATTGAAGCGCCTTATTGTATGCTCTGCTTGAAAAAAGGGGTAGCTAGTCCTTGTGATGATTGTCGAATGTGGCAAACAGAATATCCGAGCTACGATTTTCAACATCATTGTTTTTTTCAATATAATGAAGCTTTTCATGATTGGATCTATCGTTACAAGTTTTTAGGAGATTACCGCTTAAGGGGAACATTTACTGATGAAATCAGATCATTCTTTCATCAACATCCTAAAGCAATCGTTTGTACAGTACCTTTATCGAGTGAGCGACAAAAAATTCGTGGTTTTAATCAGAGCGCTGCTATTTTGTCAGCTGCGAAGATTCATACCGTTGATTTACTGCAAAAAACACAACATACCGATGCACAAGCGCAAAAAAATCGTCAAGAACGTTTAGCAATGACACAACCTTTTGAAGCAACCTCCTTAGCTAAAGAAATAAAAGGCAGAGAAGTCATTGTTTTTGATGATGTTTATACAACTGGACGGACGTTATTTTATGCTGCCGAGGTTTTAGAACATTTCAAACCATTAAAAATTCGAACACTATCATTGGCGCGGTAGATTTTATTCAAATTAATTAAGTTTTGGTAACGATTTCTTTTGCATTTCTCATGAAGTTCGATATAATAGAAGTAAGAAGAGAAGGAAAGAGTGGTCCTTCCCTCTCTTTAATTGGTAGACGAAAGGGGCAATTGTTATGTTTAGATATAATGTACGTGGAGAAAATATTGAAGTCACTGAGGCGATTAGAGATTATGTGGAGAAAAAAGTTGGAAAACTAGAGAGATACTTCTCAGATGTGCCTAACGCAACTGCTCATATTAACCTAAAAGTTTATACTGAAAAAACAGCAAAAGTAGAAGTGACGATTCCACTGCCTTTCTTAGTATTGCGAGCTGAAGAAACGTCACCAGATTTATACGCAAGTGTAGATTTGGTTGTTGATAAATTAGAGCGTCAAATTCGCAAATTTAAAACAAAAATCAACCGTAAAGCTCGTGAAACAGCGATTCCTGATGTTCGAACAGAAGCGATTTTCATTAATGGTGACACAGAAGATGAGAATGGATCTGACTTAGAAATCGTTCGTACAAAACGACTATCATTAAAACCAATGGATAGTGAAGAAGCGGTATTACAAATGAACATGCTGGGTCACAACTTCTTTATTTTTGAAGATGCTGAGACTAATGGCACAAGTATTGTGTATCGTCGTAAAGATGGTAAATACGGTTTAATTGAAACAGACTAATCTTGGCTCTGTGTCAAATGATGTGGATGACTAATATTTTGTTAAAATGAACGATTCTCTAGGCAGCGAAAACCATGGCGTTTTCGTTGCCTATTTTTTTGTATGTTTTGAAAACCACCTGCTATGCGGGTGGTTCTAGAGAGCTTCCAGCGTGGTATTAAAAAATCCTCCTAAAATGATAAGATAGATTTGGTTTCCCGACCACAAACTATCAATCAAATAGGAGGTTCCTTATGAAAAAGGAGAATCAAAGTTTATCACACACAACATGGAAATGTAAGTATCACATCGTCTTCGCACCAAAATACCGAAGACAAATCATCTATGGAAAATACAAACAAAGTATCGGTGAAATATTAAGAGAGTTATGTGAAAGAAAAGGCGTAGAAATTATAGAGGCTAACGCATGTAAAGATCATATCCATATGCTAGTCAGTATCCCACCTAAGTTAAGTGTCTCTGGATTTATTGGTTATTTGAAGGGGAAAAGTAGCTTAATGATATTCGATCGACATGCAAATTTAAAATATCGTTATGGTAATCGAAAATTTTGGTGTAGAGACTACTATGTCGATACCGTGGGAAGAAATAAGAAACAGATAGAAGAATATATACGAAACCAAATTCAAG